>JBPYEM010000452.1:0-2368 GCA_051985205.1 Candidatus Limnocylindrales bacterium
CGACGACGGCGATCATCCCGCCGTCGATCACGTCACCGGCGAGGATGATCGCAAGACCGACGACCAGCAACGAGCGGCCGGCCCACCGGCCCGCGACGCCGGCGATCCGCGTCCCGGCGCGCTCGTCGTGCGTCCGTGCCCAGGCGATCGCCCGGACGAGCCGTCCGCCATCGAGCGGGAAGGCGGGGACGAGGTTGATCCCGGCGAGGAGCAGGTCCAGCACTCCGACGATGACGAGCACGTCGGCGAAGGCGCCCAACGCCGGGGCGAGATTCGCGATCGCGACCGCGACGGCGATGAACGCGGCGCCGATCGCCGCGCTCGCCGCCGGTCCGGCGAGGGCAACGATCGCCTCGCCCCGAGCGGAACTCGCGACGATGTCGACCGCGGCCGGCGACCCGATGAAGTTGACGAGGATCACCTCGCCCTCCGCCCCGTCGCGGCGAGCCGCGACGGCATGCGCCAGCTCGTGGGCGATCGCGGTGAACATGAACCCCAGCGAACCGACGAACCCAAGCGTCCAGCTCAACGCCGGATCGATGCCGGGCTGGAACGCGACGAGGCGGTCCGCGACGGTCACCGTGATGATCGCGACGATGAAGAGCCACGAGATGTGGAGGCGGACCTCGAACCCGAGGATCCGCGCGACGGGAACGCCGTTCATCGGTGAGCCTCCACGGTCGAGGCGCTCCCCGCGCCGCTCGCGGTGGCGATGGAGGGCACGGTTGGCGCCGTCGCCAGCCGCCGCGTCACGAGCCAGACAGCCCCCCCGAGGGCGAGGATCACCCCGCCGAGCACCAGCGTGGTCTCCGACCAGAAGTCGAACGGGAAGAGCTGGACGAGGCGATCCGTTCGGGGATCGAAGTCGTACGAGCCGGCCGGAAAGAAGAGCCGGTGGAAGATCTCGAATGCCGCATCGAAGAAGAACGTCGCGATGACGCCGGCGATCACGATCGCCACGGCAAGTGCCTGCATCCCGGTCGCGATCGCGCGCCAGGCGCGGGCGGGGTGGCCGGCGCGGCGGGCGCCGATGACGAGCACGACCAACGCGACGGCCGCGACGGCGGCGATCGCGTAGAAGCCGCCGAAGACGCCGCGGACGTCGCGCATGTGCGCTCGCTCGCGCTCCTCCAGGACCGGCGCACCGCCGACCTCGACGTCGAACGCCGGAGGACCGATGACGAGGTCGTGGAGGATCGCGTTCGTCGCCGTCGACAGGTCCGCGGCGTCGTAGCCGGTCCACGCCGCGGCATTCGCCCGTCCCTGCTCGAAGGAGACCCAGGCGGGTGTGAGGAACGGGAGGATCGAGACCGCCACGACGACGATCGCCGCTGCCAGGCCGGTCGCGATCGCGGCCAGCCGCTCCGGAACGCTTCGGCTCACGCGGGCATGGTAGACGGCGGCCCCTGACGGCGACGGTGCGAGTGGCGGTTCGCCGCCCGGTCGTGACGTCGCGCGGTCAGTCCTCGAGCGTCCGCGCCTGTTCCCACCAGCCCGCGGTGGTCAGCTCGGGCGGCATCTCGCGGTTCAGCTCGAGCGCACCTCGCTGGAGCCGCGAACGGAAGGTGTCGAGGTCGACCGACAGGATGTCGTGCAGCCCGTCGAACCCGGCCTGCATCAGGAGCTGGTGATCGTCGGGGCCGAAGCTCGCGAGGTTCAGCATCAGGGCCTCGTCGCGCCAGCCCAGGACGTCGTTCGTGTCCGCCTTGACCTGGTCCGCAAGGAGCTGACGGCGGGTCGGCGTCTCGCTGACCTCGAGGAGCAGACCGGTCGTGAAGATTCCCTGGTGCTCCAGGCGATCGAGATGGACCTGCTCGATCCGGGTCAGCTCTCCGATGGGTGGCACGCGGCGGTGGCCCTCTGCGACTGCACGAACGGACCGATGATGCCACGCCCGGCTGGCCCGGCGCTGCGACCCGTCCCGGCCGATCCGCGATGCTCCCGATATCCGTCGCCTGCTACGGTCCGGCGAGGAGGACGCGTTGATGACAACGACACCGACCGCTCCCACGACCATCGAGCAGAACAAGGCGATCGTCCGCCGGTTCGTGGACGAGATCTTCGTCCAGGGCCGGAAGGAGTCTGTGGATGAGCTGCTTGCCGACGACTTCGTCGCCCACACCTGGCCGTCGACCGGTCATCCGAAGGACGATCTCAAGGCCGCGATCGACCGGACGTCCAGCGGCCTCGCCGACCCCGAGTTCACCATCGACGACCTGATCGCCGAAGGGGACCTCGTCGCGGCCCGGCTGACGACCAGCGCGACCCAGGTGGGCCCGTTCATGGGTCTGCCGGCCACCGGCAAGCGGTACTCGATCGGCGAGATCCACATCTTCCGGCTGCGCGACGGCAAGGTCGTCGAGCACTG
>JBPYEM010000453.1:0-4535 GCA_051985205.1 Candidatus Limnocylindrales bacterium
GCAGCGCGGCGGCGGCGTCGCACTGGGCGGGCGAGCTGGTGGGTCGCTATCTCGAGCCGCACCGCCGCGGCATCGCGGCCATCGCCCTCGGGATGGACCCGTCGGTCGTGACGGCCTGGTCGAACGACGTCGGCTTCGACGATGTGTTCGCCCGCCAGGTCGAGGCGCTCGGACGGCCTGGCGACGTCCTGGTCGGGCTCTCCACGAGCGGCCGCTCGGTGAACCTCGTCCGGGCATTCGCCGCCGCTCGCCGTCTCGGCCTCCGCACGATCGCAATCGTCGGCGGCGACGGAGGCGAGCTCCAGGCGATGGCCGACCACGTCGTCCTCGTGCCGTCCAGGAGCACGCAGCACGTCCAGGAGGCGCATGACGTCGTCATCCATGTCGTCTGCGAGCTCGTCGAGCAGGGCCTCGTCGCCGCAGGCTGGCGCGACGGACGGGACGGACGGGACGGGCGAGACGTCGAATTACCTGCAGTCGAGCCCGCGACCAAGGCTCGGTCAGCCGCCGCCGAGGCCCGGACGTGACCGGCGTCGCGGATCCGACCCGCGGCCGCGCGCGCGACGGCGGGACGAAGCAGCCCGCCGCGCCCGGCGATCTCGCCGGCCAGGCCCCCGGCGACGACCTCTGGACGTCGACGATCGCCCGCCGCCTCGTCGGTCGGGTCGCCCTCGTGACGGGCGGGGGGAGCGGGCTCGGCCAGGCGGTCTGCGGTGCCCTCGCCGAGGCCGGGATGCGCGTCGTCGCCGGCGACGTGGACGAGGACGGCCTCGACGCAACGGTCGAGCTCCTCGGCCGTCGCGGCCTCGCCGCGCTGCCGGTCCACCTCGACGTCGCCGACGCTGACTCGGCGGATCGCGCGGTGGACGCCTCGATCGCGGCGTTCGGGGAGCTCGACGTCCTCGTGAACAATGCCGGGATCGATCGGACCGCGCCCTTCGAGGAGATCGAGCTCGTCGACTGGGAGCGGATCGTCGGCGTCAACCTGCTCGGCCCGGTGATCATGACCCGGGCCGCCCTGCCGGCGATGCGGGCCACGGGGACGGGCCACATCGTGAACGTCGCGTCGACGGCCGCGAAGCGAGCCTGGGAGAACGCCAGCGCCTACCACGCGACGAAGTGGGGCCTGCTGGGGCTCAGCCATGCGCTCCATACCGAGGCTCGCCGAGTCGGCATCAAGGTCACCGCCTTCGTCTGCGGCGGGATGCGGACCCCCTTCCTCCTCGACCGGTTTCCGGACATCGACATCGGCACCCTCCAGGAGCCGCAGAGCGTCGCCGAGGTTGTCCGGTTCGCGCTCGCTCTGCCGGACGAGACGGTGATCCCGGAGATCATCGTCCTGCCGATGCGGGAGACGTCCTGGCCGTGACGATCCGGGGACGCGACCGAGTGGGCCGATCCCATGGCGGCCGGAAGGTGCTGTTCGTCGACAAGGACGGCACGCTCATCGAGGACCTGCCCTACAACGTCGATCCCCGGCGCGTTCGGTTCGCGCCCGGGGCGCGCGAGGCGATCCGACGCCTCGGCGCGGCCGGCATCGAGCTTGCGGTCGTGACGAACCAGTCCGGCGTCGCCCGCGGCTATTTCGAGCTCGGGGACCTCGAGGCTCTCGAACGGCACCTCGCTGCGGAGGTCGAGGCGCTCGGCGGACGCCTCGCGGGCTTCTACGCCTGCCCCCACCTCCCTGGTGCTGCCGTGTCGTCGTTTGCCCGGGACTGTGACTGTCGCAAGCCGCAGCCCGGCCTGCTGCTGCGGGCCGGGGCGGAGCTCGGTGTCGATCTCCGCGCTTCGTGGTTCGTCGGGGACACGTGGATGGACGTCGCCGCCGGCGCGGCCGCCGGCTGCCGGACGATCCTCGTCGGTCCGGAGTGGCAGGACCGCTCGACGCATCCGCGCGAGGTCCGGCCGGACGTGGCGGTGCCGGACCTGCTCGCCGCGGTGGACCTCGTCCTCGAGGTCGACCGGCGGGCCGCGGCAACCGTCGGGTCACCGACGGGAGCCCTGGCATGACCGCGCTCCTCGACGCCCTCGCCGCGATGCCCGGCCGGCGGGTGCTCGTCCTCGGCGAGGCGATGCTCGACTCCTACCTCCTCGGCCGAGCGGACCGGTTGAGCCGGGAGGCCCCGGTCCCGGTCGTCGCCCTCGAGAATCGCGTCGACGCGGCGGGCGGCGCGGCGAACGCAGCCGTCAACCTCGCCGCGCTCGGCGCGAAGGCGCGGCTCGTGTCCGTCACCGGGTCCGACGACGAGGGTCAGCGAGTCCGGACCGCGCTCGCCTCGAGCGGGGTGGACGCAGGTGACGTCCTGCGCGTGGCTGGCAGACGAACCCTCACGAAGCAGCGGGTCGTGGCCGGCGACCAGGTCCTCGTCCGGTTCGACAGCGGATCCACGGAGCCACCGTCCGCCGACGTCGAGGACGACCTGATCGCCCGGATCGAGGCGATCGTGCCCGAGGTCGACGCTGTCCTGGTCTCGGACTACGCCTATGGCGTTGTCGCGCCCCGTGTCGCTGCGGCACTCGCTGCCGCTGCTCGCCGGCGCGACGCCCTGATCGTCGTGGATGCCCGTGATCCCGCTCGGCACGCCCGGCTCGCGCCCGCGGCGTCCAAGCCGAATTACGCCGAAGCCGTCCGGCTCCTCGGCGAACAGGAGCTCGACGGTCCGGATGCGAGGGCCCGTCAGGTCGTGGCGGGCGCGGAGACCCTCCATCGGCGGACCGGTGCCGGCATCGTCGCCGTGACGCTGGATCGTGAGGGCGCGGTGATCCTCGAGCAGGGCCGCCAGCCGTACCGGACGTACGCGAGGCCGACCGCGGACCGACGCGCATGCGGGGCGGGCGACACGTACAGCGCAGCCCTGACCCTGGCGCTTGCGGCAGGAGCCCCAACGACGACGGCGGCGGAGCTCGCGGCCGCGGCTGCGGCAGTCGTCGTCCGCCGCGACGGCACGGCGGTCTGCTCGATGGACGACCTCTCGGCGTCCGTCGGCAACACCGGCAAGCGGCTGGCGTCTCTCGACGCCGTCCGGCAGCGGGTCGATGTGCTGCGCGAGCAGGGCCGACGAATCGTCTTCACGAACGGCTGCTTCGACCTCCTCCACCGAGGCCATGTCACGTACCTGTCGAAAGCCAAGGCCCTGGGCGACGAGCTGATCGTCGGGGTCAACTCGGACGCGAGCGTCCGTCGCCTGAAAGGGCCGGAACGGCCGATCAACGGCCTCGAGGACCGGCTCGGCGTGCTCGAGGCGCTCAGCTGCGTCGACCATGTCGTCCCGTTCGACACGCCCACGCCGGAGCCGCTGATCTCGACGATCCGACCCGACGTCTTCGTCAAGGGCGGCGACTACCGGCTCGAGACGCTGCCCGAGGCCGGTCTCGTCGAGCGGCTCGGCGGCAGCGTCCGGATCCTGTCGTATGTCGAGGACTACTCGACGACCGGCCTGATCGAGCGGCTCCGGACAACGAATTCCGATCGCGCCTCCGCCTCCATCGCGGCCGGCTGGCGGCACTGACATGCGCGGGAGCCGCCTGACGGGCGCCTGGGCCGACGCGCGACGGATCCTCGTCGTGCGCCTCGACGCCATGGGCGACGTCCTGATGACGACGCCCGCGTTCCGGGCTCTCGCCCAGAGTGGCCGCGATGTCCGTCTGACGCTCCTGACCTCGCCGGCGGGCGCGCCGGTTGCGGGGCTTCTCCCGGAGATCCAGGACGTCGAAGTCCATGAGGTGCCGTGGATGAAGCGGCCGGCCGGCCCGGCAGACCCTTCTTCGGATTCGGACGCCACCGCCATGGCGCATCTCGTCGAGCGTCTTCGCGCCGGTCGATACGACGGCGCCGTGATCTTCACGGTCCACAGCCAGAGCGCCCTGCCCGCGGCCCTCGCGTGTCTCCTCGCCGGGATCCCGCTGCGGCTCGCCCATTGCCGCGAGAATCCCTATGCGCTGCTGACGGACTGGGTCCCTGACCCGGAGCCGGACGCGCCGCTGCGCCACGAGACACGGCGGCAGCTCGACCTGGTCGCCACGATCGGCGCGCGGGTCGAGGACGAGCACCTCTCGGTCCGGGTGCCGCCGGATGCGGCCCGCTGGATCCGTGCGTTGCTGTGGACGGTCGGGATCGAGCCGGACACGCGCTGGGCCGTCATCGCGCCCGGCGCGTCGGCGCCATCGCGTCGGTACCCGGCCGAGGGGTTTGCGACGATCGCCCGCGCCCTCGTCGCGGACCACGGCTGGCGGGTCGTCGTCACCGGGACCGCCGATGAACGACCAGTTGCCGACGACATCGTCGCGGGTCTCGGGCCGGGCGCCGTCGGCTTCGCCGGGTCGCTCGACCTCGGTGAGCTCGCCGCCCTCGTCGCCGTCGCCCCGGTGGTCATCGCGAACAACTCGGGGACCGCCCACCTAGCCGCCGCGGTCGGGACGCCCGTCGTCGACGCGTATGCGCTGACGAATCTCCAGCATGCCCCGTGGGGTGTCTCGTCGCGGGTCCTCGCCCACGACGTTCCTTGCCGGGGCTGCCGGAAGAGCGTCTGCCCGTT
>JBPYEM010000454.1:0-2944 GCA_051985205.1 Candidatus Limnocylindrales bacterium
CGCCGTGCGAAGGGCCGGCCTGAGGCGGTCGACGGCGCCGCCACCCAGAGGGCCGCCGTGAAGCAGGCGAGGGCGGGTAGCTGTGGGTTGCCGCCGATCAGCGCCTCGAGCGCTGGCGGCCAGATGAGCACGAGCGGGATCGCCAAGGCGGCGACGCGAAGCCGGCGGAGCACGAACAGGAGACTTGCCAGGCACAGGAGGAGCCAGCCGCCGATCGTTATCGCGCGCGGCACGGCCGTCAGGACCGCGGCGAACGGCAGAACGTAGGGCGGGTACAGGAATGGGGACTCGACGCCGCCCGTGGAGGCGAACGCACCCGGGTCATACGGGGCCTGACCGGACTGCCACCGCTCCGCCGCACGGAGCGGGATCTCCAGGTCCACGCCGACCGAGTAGCCGGCGAGATGCACGACGTCGGAATAGACGAACAGGACGACGGCAACGAGGAGCAGTCCTGCGCGCAACAGGCGGTTGGAGCGAGTTCCCTGGTCCAGGACCCGACGCCAGGCTTCCACAGCCGCCGATCCTAGAAGACCGGCATCACGAGGTGCCATCTCGCGGGCCGCGGCCGGTCGAGGATTCCAAGAGTACTTTCGACTCATTCGGGACGGCGGAGACGCATGAGAGCATCCGGCTACGGTGGGCTCGGCGCCGACACCGAGTACGATCCTTGTTGCGTCGCTGCGGCGGGCGTGACCAAGAGGGGACGCGGGAGCGAATGCACGTCTGGTTCCTCGCATACATCGACCCGGGAGCCGGCAGCCTGATCGTCCAGGCGACAATCGCAGCCGTCCTCGCGGTGCCGTTCTACCTGCGTCGCCAGATCGCGCGAACGCTCCGGGTCCTCGCCCGGATGGACGGGAGACAGGCTGCGGGCCGTCGTCCCGTCGACCCTTCGAGCTGAGCCCGGTCGCCCACCCGCTCCTCGCTCGCCCGGCGGCCGCGAGTTCGCTGGCCGTCGATCCGGGCTCGTTCCGGGACCCGTCGGGCTCCGTCTTCCGCCGCGACGGCGTTCTGTACCGGCAGATCGATCGGTCGTTCGCCGCGCGTTGGAACGCGGTCGAACGGAGCGGGCTCCTTCCACGTCTTCAGGCGGCCGGCCGGCTGGTTCTGCACGAGCCGGTGTCCCGCGAGCTTGCCGCGGACCCGTCCCGGGCCCACGCCGTCATCCGGCCGGCGCAGGTCGGGATGGTGTCGTACCCGTACGAGTGGTCCTTCGGGATGCTCAAGGACGCCGCCCTCCTCACCCTCGACGTCCACGCGGACGCCGCTGCCGACGGGTTCACCCTCCGCGACGCCAGCTCGTTCAACGTCCTCTTCTCTCGCGGGCGGCCGATCCTCATCGACACGCTCTCGATCGCCCCGGCGGAGCCGGGCGCGCCGTGGCCCGCCTATCGCCAGTTCTGCGAGCACTTCCTCGCGCCGCTCGCACTCATGGCGCGCCGGGACGTCCGGCTGGGGCAGCTCCTTCGGACGAACCTGGAGGGCGTGCCACTGGACCTGGCGGCGTCCCTCCTGCCCGGCCGGACGCGCTTCGGCCTGGGCCTCGGGGCGCACGTCCATCTCCACGCTCGATCGCAGCGTCGGCACGAGCGCCGCGGCGATGCGGCCGGAGCGGACGCTCGCAAGGCGACGATCGGGCGGACGCAGGCGGAGGCGTGGATCGACAGCCTCCGCCGTACGGTCGCCGGGCTCGAGTGGCGACCGGAGGGGACAGAGTGGGCGGACTACGAGCGGGCGGATCCGGCCGACGAGAACGCGCTCGCCAAGGACGCCCTCGTCCGGGCGATGCTCGACGCTGCCGGCGGGGCGGTGGTCTGGGACCTCGGCGCGAACGTCGGACGGCACAGCCGGATCGCGGCAGCGCTCGATCGACGAGTGGTCGCCTGGGACATTGACCCCGCTGCCGTCGAGCGACACTACCGCGCGCTCCGGGCCCGCGGCGAGACGCGGATCCTCCCGCTGCTGGTCGATCTCGCGAACCCGACGCCCGCGGTCGGCTGGAGCCTGACCGAGCGCCGCTCGTTCCTGGATCGGGCGGATGCGGACGTCGTCGTGGCCCTCGCGCTGATCCATCACCTCGCGATCGGCCGCAACGTGCCGCTGCCGCTCGTCGCCGATCTCCTCGCCGGCCTCGCCCCGAACGCGATCGTCGAGTGGGTCGGCCGCGACGACCCGATGGTCCGCCGCCTCCTGGCGACGCGCGAAGACGTCTTCGACGGCTACACGCTCGAGGGTTTCCGGGCCGCGTTCGGGGCGCGCTTCGAGGTCGTCGACGAACGGCCCGTCGCCGGCACGGAACGCCGGCTCGTGCGGATGGTCCGGCGATGACCGCGCGACCGCCGGCGGGGGACGGCGCGCCGACGGGGGACGGCGGACCCGCGTCGCGGAGCGATCGAGGGTTCCCGCTCTACCCGATCCTCTTCGGGCTCGCGCTCTATTTCCAGCTCGTGGCGACGAGCGGCGTCGGCTTCTGGATCGCGCTCCGGCCGCTCGTCGTCGTGCTCGTCCTCGTGATCGCGATCACGGCTCTGGTCCGATGGGCGCTGGGCGACCGGCATCGGGCGGGTCCCGCGGCGGCGTTCCTGATCCTCGGCGTGATCTTCGGCGACAACCGGATCCTCGCCCTGTCGCTGGTCGTCCTCGGCGTCTTCGTCGTGGAGCGCCGGATCGTCCCCGGACGCCTCCGGCTGCCGTGGCCGAGGATCGACCAATCGGCCCGCCTGGTCGTCGCGATCCTGTCCGTCGCGATCCTCGTCCAGGCGGTCCAACTGGGTTCATTCCAGATCATCGGCCGGTCGATCGCCGAGGAGGGACCGTTCCGGGCAGCTCGCGCCTATCCGCTTCCGGCATCCGCGGCGCAGCCCGACATCTACGTGATCCTCCTGGACGGCTATGCCCGGCGGGACGCGCTCGACCAGGTCTTCGGTCTCGATGACCAGCC
>JBPYEM010000455.1:0-2072 GCA_051985205.1 Candidatus Limnocylindrales bacterium
GATCGCGCTGATCCTGCTCGACCTGGATCGGTTCAAGGTGATCAACGAAAGCCTGGGCCATGCCGTCGGCGACACGCTGCTCGTCCAGGTGGGTGACCGCCTCCAACGCTGCCTCCGGCCGGGCGACACCGTAGCCCGGTTCGGCGGCGACGAGTTCGGCGTGATCCTCGACGGGATCGCCGGCGTCGACGACGCCCGGCGGACCGCGGAGCGGATCCTCGCCGACCTCAGCGAGCCGTTCCGCCTCGGCGACCGGGACTGGTTCGTGAACGCCAGCCTCGGGATCGCGATGGCCTGGCCGGGCCGGGCGGAACCGGGCGACGTCTTCCGCGAGGCCGAGGTGGCTCTCGTGCGGGCAAAGGCGACGCCGGGCCCGCAATACGTCCTGTTCGAGCCGGAGATGAGCGCGGCCACCCTGGAGCGGGTGGAGCTCGAGAACGACCTGCGCAAGGCCGTCGACCGTGGCCAGCTCCGCCTCCATTACCAGCCCCTGGTCGACCTCGCGAACGGCCGCGTCGTCGGTCTCGAGGCGCTCGTCCGCTGGGCGCATCCCACCCGCGGCATGATCCCGCCGCTGTCGTTCATCCCGCTCGCCGAGGAGACCGGCCTCATCGTCCCGATCGGACGATGGGTGATCGAGACGGCCTGCCGCCAGGCGAAGGCATGGCTGGATGAGCTGCCGGAGTCGCCGCTCGTGATGAGCGTGAACCTCTCCGCCCGGCAGTTCGCCTCACCGGAGCTGGTCGACGACATCCGATGCATCCTCGACGCGACCCAGCTGCCGGCCGAGCGTCTGGAGCTCGAGATCACCGAGTCGACGCTGCTCGAGGAGGGCGAGGAGAGCGCGACGACCCTGCTGGCGCTCCGCGAGCTCGGCATCCATCTCGTGCTCGACGACTTCGGCACGGGCTACTCGTCCCTCTCGTACCTCCGCCGGCTGCCGCTCGATACGATCAAGATCGACCGCTCGTTCGTCGACGGCATCGACAGCGACGGCGCGGGCTCCAACCTCCCGATCGTCCAGGCGATCATCGCCCTGGCCCACGGTCTCGGGATCGAGGTCGTCGCCGAGGGTATCGAGACCGCCGGCCAGGCCGCCCGGCTCCGCGAGCTCGTCTGCGATCGCGGCCAGGGTTACTTCTACGCGCGGCCGCAGCCGCCGGAGGCCCTCGGCTCGCTCCTCGCCGCGCGGACGCCACTCGCGAGCTGAGCTCCGAGCCCTGGCTCCGCGCGCCGGGACCTGGGCCGGCGCCGCGGCGGGGGCGGCCGCGCGGCGGCCGCCATCCGATCCTCGTCCGGGTGCCGACCGTCCCAATATTCGCCGACAGATTATTCGGGCGCCTTGACGGCGCCACTCTCGAACCCGTCGCGCGGATCTGATCGGGCGCGCTCGCGCGACGCGGCGCTTCAGGGGCAACTCCCCGACGGCTCCCTCGCGAAGTCAGTCCAACAGTCCGTGCATTGCATCGAGGGCTCTCGGCGCGGCCCATGCCGTGCGCGCCGGGAACGCGCCGGTCACGTCAGATTCCCGCGTCACGGGGCCAACGAAGGGATCCGATCCGAATCCACGTCAGATTCCCGCGTCACGGGGCGAACGAAGGGATCCGATCCGAATCCGCGTCAGATTCCCGGGCCCGGGCGCTTCGGCGGGTCGGACCGTCGTTTCGGCCCTGGAGCCGATGGCGTTCGAGCGCGGCCGACCCGTCAGGTCGGCCGAGATGCGCGGCCAGGGCCGCCGAACTCCCCGTCGCCGGGAATCTGTCGCGAACTGCCTCGATCGGGGTGTGTTGCCGTCGTCCCGCAGGGAATCTGTCGCGAACTGCCTCGATCGGCGTCGCTTGCCGTCGTTCGCCGAGAGCTGGCGGTCGAGTCCGAACGAAGAGCGGCGCCGCGACCGCGGCCGGTCCCCGGCGCGGATTCGGACTTAGCGGCGGCCGCCGGTCAGACGGAGCAGGAACAGGAACAGGTTGATGAAGTCCAGGTAGAGCCGCAGCGCGCCGATCACCGCCGCCTTCTCGACCGACCCGGTGGCCTCGGCCAACCAGCCGGACTGGATCCGCTGAACGTCGTAC
>JBPYEM010000456.1:0-11693 GCA_051985205.1 Candidatus Limnocylindrales bacterium
CGGCCGACGCGGACGCTCGTCAGCGAGAGTCGATCGGCGTTCGGGTGCTTCTCGACACTGAGAAGCTCACCGACGACGACATTCCGCCAATCGCCACCCCAGCGCTCGATCCCCTTGACCTCCATCCCGAGCAGCGTCAGCCGCTCGGCGAGCCTTTCCGGCTCGAGGTCGAAGTCCACGTACTCGCGGAGCCACGAAAGCGGAACTTGCATGCGCTAGCCCGCGGCCACGAACTGGTCGAGGAACCGGAGATCGTTCTCCATGTACAGCCGGAGATCACCGACGGAATGGCGGAGGTTCGCGATCCGTTCGACTCCCATGCCGAAGGCGAAACCCTGATACCGCTCCGGGTCGAGCCCGCCGTACTGAAGCACGACGGGATGGACCATCCCGGCTCCCAGGATCGTCATCCAGCCCGACCGCGAGCAGGCCGGACAGCCCGATCCGCCGCAGACGAGGCATTCGACGTCGAACGCGACCGACGGCTCCGTGAACGGGTAGTAGCCGGGGCGGAAGCGGGTCCGCTTGTCAACGCCGTACAGCGCCTTGGCGAACTGGTCGAGCAAGCCCTTCAGGTCGCCCATCGTCGTCCCCTCGTCGACCATCAGCCCTTCGACCTGGAAGAACTCCGAGGCATGGCTGGCGTCGATCGCCTCGTATCGGTAGCAGCGGCCCGGGAGCAGGGCACGGATCGGTGGTGGCGTCGACGTCATCACCCGGATCTGGCCGGGCGAGGTGTGGGTCCGGAGCAGATGACCCTCGATGTCGACGTACAGCGTGTCCCAGAGGTCGCGGGCAGGATGGTCGGGCGGGATGTTCAGCATCTGGAAGTTCGTGAGGTCGTCCTCGACCTCCGGTCCCTCGTACGTGACGAAGCCGAACTGGTCGAAGATCGCGGCGATCTCCCGGGCCGTCTCGACGATCGGATGGAGCGCTCCCCGGCGGATCGGCCGGCCCGGCGTCGTCACGTCGACCGCCTCCGCCCGGAGCCGCGCCTCGAGCGCCGCTCCCCGCAGGTCCGTGCCGCGTTCGGCGAGGGCCGCCTCGATTGCCGTCCGCACCTCGTTCGCGATCGCGCCGACCCGGGGCCGATCCTCCGCCGGCAGCGCCCCGATGCCACGGAGGACGGCGGTGAGCCGGCCCTTCTTGCCGAGGACGTCGACGTCGATCGCGTCGAGGGCCGGGACGTCGGCGGCGCTCGCGATCGACGCCAGCGCGTCATCGCGCAGCGTCTGGAGGTCCCGGGTCAGCTCGCTCAGCTCCACTCGCCCCTCGTCTTGAGAATCAGAAACCCTCGACCATTGTCGTGGTCGAGGGTTCGGTCGGTTGCCTCGGTTAGGCGCCCTTCACGGCCTCGACGATCTTCGTAAAGGTGCCCGCGTCGCGGACCGCAAGGTCCGCGAGGGTCTTCCGATCGAGGCCGATCTCCGCCTTCTTCAGGCCGGCGACGAACGCGCCGTAGGTCATCCCGTTCTGGCGGGCCGCCGCGTTGATCCGGACGATCCACAGCTCGCGCATCTGGCGCTTCCGCTGCTTCCGATCGCGGGTCGCATATGCCATCGCGTGGAGGCTCGCCTCGCGGGCGGCCTTCACGAGTCGCGACTTCGTGCCCTTGCGCCCCTCGGCCGCGGTCAGCAGTCGCTTGTGGCGCTTGTGGGCGGTGACGCCGCGCTTGACTCGTGCCATCTCCGCGCTCCTACAGGTACGGCAGGAGGCGCCGGACCTGCTCGGCGTGCGCCCCGTGCATCAGGCTCTTGCCGGCGTACCGACGCGTCCGACGGGACGACTTGATCTCGAGGTGATGGCCGCGCCAGGCATTCACGCGGATCACCTTGCCGCTGCCGGTGACGCCGATCCGCTTCTTGGCTGCCTTGTGGCTCTTGATCTTCGGCACGCTGGCCTCACTCTCCTGTCGCTGCCGGAGCCGAAGGGCCCGACCGTTCGCTCGTTCGGTTCGCCGGCCCTGCCCCGCCGCTCGCCGCGGCGACCGGTTGCTTGGCCGCCGGACCCGCCGCCGGCTTTGCCGGTGTCTCGGGCCCGTTGGTCGACGTCGCCGGCTTGGCCGCCGCCACTGGGGTCGGTGTTGGCTGGCTCGGTGTTGGCTGGCTCGGTGATGGCTCGCTCGTATCCGCCGTCGGAGCTGCGACGGCCGGCTGGGCCGGTGCCGCAGACCCGTTTGGGGCTGCCGGTTGCGCCGCACTCGTGCCGTCGGCTGGTCGTTGCCGCTGCGTGGGCTCGTGCTCTCTGGGCTTGTGGAGCGATGCGACCGTCAGGTGCATCGACTTGCCCTCGAGGAGCGGAGCCCGCTCCGCCACACCGTGCTCTTTGATTCGGTCCGTGAACTTCGTGAGCATGTTCCGGCCGAGCTCCGGATGGGTCAGCTCCCTGCCCCGGAACCGGACCGTGACCTTGATTCGATCGCCGTCCTCGAGGAACTCGATCGCGCGATGGACCTTCGTGTCGAAGTCGCCCTGACCGATCTTCGGCGACAGGCGGACTTCCTTGAATGTGACCGAGCGCTGCCGGCGCTTGTTCTCCTTCTCGCGCTTGGTCAGCTCGTACTTGTACTGACCGAAGTCGAGGAACTTGACGACCGGCGGGGACGCCAGCGGGGCCACCTCGACGAGGTCCAACCCCCGCTCCTGCGCCATTGCGAGAGCCTGGGGCGTGGGCATGACACCCAGCTGGGCTCCCTCTTCATCGACGACCCGCACCTGTGGGATCCGGATCATCTGGTTGACGCGCAGGTCTCGTGCTATGGCTGACCCCTTCGAGCGACCGCATGATGCTCGACCGGCGCGCGCACACGTGACGCCGACGGCGCCAGTCGGACGCGAAGGGTAGCACAGCGCTTCCGAGCGGAGCAATCGAGCGAGCCGGCTGTGGCGGCTCGCGGAGACGGCCCCGCTCGACTCATGTTTTCTCGGATGGCAGTCACTCTGGCGTTGTCTGCAGAGGTCCCCCTGACCGGTGTGAAGTCAGGCTCATCCGCTGGGCTGGCTGCCCTTCGAGGCGGACCTCGGCCGGCGAACCCGCTCCCGACCGCCGAGGCCCCGGTTAGGGTTGCCGTGGCTGTCGTATGCAACGAAGAGGAGGCCGCTGATCGCGTTCTCCGGCGTCCGGAGCCAGCGGCGAACGGTCCCGCCGCGGTCAGGCAGGGCCGCGTCGTAGGTCGCCGCCAGCCGGGTGATCCGACGACGTGACGTATCGGAGTCGCCGATCACCAGGAGTCGGCTGACGGTTCGAACCCACCAGCCTCGGCCCTCGGCCAGCTGACTCGCGAGACGTGTCTTCCGATCCAGCCGATGGAGTGTGTCCTGTGAGTCCGACACGGCGGACTTGACCTCGACCACGAGCAGACTTCCCGACGAAGCCCGGAAGGCGAGGACATCGACCGAGCCGCGTTCACCCCAGATCGAGAACGACGCCTCAACCTCGACGGTCCAACCGTAATGCTTCAGTCGATGCACCACGACGTCGACGATCCGAGCATGGTCCTCGTCCAGCAGTCGGTCGAGGTGCTCGCCGCGGAACCGCAGCCGAAGGTCGACGTCCGCGCCGAGCGCCGCAGCAGCCCGGGTGACCGCGCCGACGGTCACGCCGGACAGCTCGCCCCGGTCGATCGCCGAGATCAGCGATCTCGAGAGCCCAGCCCGAGCGGCGACGTCGATCTGGCGGCGGCGAGCTCGGACGCGGAGGGCGCGGAATTGGCGCCCGAACCGTAGCCCGTCCATTCCTTCATCGTGGACGAGCCCACTTCGCGCACGCTTATCCCGTCTTCACGAGACGCGTCGTGCGGCTGCTTCCTCTGCCAGCCGGTCGGCGAGCGAAGCCCAGGATTCGGGCGGTTGCTGCTCGCCGCTGCGCGTCCGCGGGGAGGCCGTTCGAGCCTCGATCTCGCGGTCACCGAGCACGATCATGTACGGCACCTTCTGTTCCTGGGCGGTGCGGATCTTGTACTGCATCCGGTTCGACGAGTCGTCGACCTCCACCCGGAGCCCGCGCCCGGACAGAACGCCCGCGAGTTCGCGGGCCGCGTCGACGTGCCGGTCCGCGATCGGGATGACCACGGCCTGGACGGGCGCGACCCAGAACGGGAACGCCCCGCCGAAGTGCTCGATCAGGATCCCGATGAAGCGCTCCAGCGAGCCGTAGATCGCGCGGTGGATCGCGATCGGCCGTTGGGGCTTGCCCTCCTCGTCGATGTAGCTCAGGTCGAACCGTTCGGGCAGCATCGTGAGGTCGATCTGGATCGTCGCCATCTGCCATTCGCGACCCAGGGCGTCGTCGATGTAGATGTCGATCTTCGGCGCGTAGAACGTCCCGTCCTTCGGCTTGAGCTCGTAGCTGATGTCGGCCGCGGCAAACGCCTCCCGCGTCAACCGTTCGGCACGCTCCCACAGCGCGGGATCGCCGATCGCCTTGTCGGGCTTCGTGGCGAACGTGAACCGCGGCACGAGGCTGAACCAGCTGTACGCCTCGCGAACCTCGCCGAGCAGGGCGACGATCTCTTCGGTCAGCTGGTCGGGTCGGACGTACAGGTGGGCGTCGTCCTGGATGAACTGGCGCACGCGGGTGAGCCCGGACAGCGTCCCGGACCGTTCGTTGCGGTGGAGCCGGCCGAACTCGCTGTAGCGCAGCGGCAGATCGCGGTACGACCGCAATTGGGACCGGTAGATGACGGTCGACTCCGGGCAGTTCATCGGCTTGAGGCTGAACGTCTGCCCCTCGGACTCGACGAGGAACATGTTCTCCCGGTACAGGTCCCAGTGGCCGGACTGCCGCCAGAGCTTCTCGGACACGACGATCGGCGTCGACACCTCCTGGTAGCCACGGCGGAGCTGGAGCTCCCGCATCGCTCCCTCCAGCGTCCGCCAGAGCCGCTGGCCCTTCGGATGCCAGAAGGCGGATCCCGGGGAGACATCGTGGAAGCTGAACAGGTCCAACTGGACGCCGAGCCGGCGATGGTCGCGCTTCTTCGCTTCCTGGCGGCGCCACAGGTATTCGTCGAGCTCCTCCTGCGACGGCCACACCGTGCCGTAGATTCGCTGGAGGGCGGGCCGCTTCTCGTCGCCACGCCAGTAGGCGCCGGAGACCGCGAGCAGCTTGAACGGCCCGATCCGGCCCGTGCTCGCGACGTGCGGTCCCTTGCACAGGTCGATGAACGGGCCGTGCTCGTAGACGCTCGTCGCGGGAACGGGCGCGCCGGCGGCAGCAGCCTTGGCCGCGAGGTCGTCGAGGATCTCCACCTTGAACGGCTGGCCGCGTTCGGCGAAGGACGCCCGGCCCTCGTCGAAGGGCAGCTCGCGGCGGACGAAGGGGTGATCCGCGGCGACGGACGCCGCCATCCGCTCCTCGATCGCGCCGAGGTCATCGGGCGTGAGCGGGCGGTCGAGCTTGAAGTCGTAATAGAAGCCGTCCTGGATCGCCGGCCCGATCCCGAGCTGAGCCTGCGGGAACAGGTCGAGGACGGCCTCTGCCATGACATGCGCGGCCGAATGCCGCATCGCGTCGAGGTCGCTGTGCGCGCCGGCATCGAGCAGCTCGTCGGCCGACCCGCGCTCGGGCGCGTCGAAGAGCTCCGCCTCGTCCGGCTCCGCGGGCGCGACCGCGGCCGCAGCCGCAACAGCTCCCGGCTTCGCGTCAGGCGCTTCCGGTTCCTTCGCCATCCGTTTCACCTCCGAGAATCACGAAACCTCCCGTCCGTGCAGGACGAGAGGTCTGGACCTCCCGCGGTTCCACCCGCGTTTCGCGTCCCTCGCCGGTTCCCCGGGAAATGGCCGCGCTCTCGTGGCCGCGCTAACGGGCGGAACCCGGGCCGGTTCGCCGGCCACTCACGGGTGGTACCTGGGTCGTCATTCGCCACCGGGCTCGCAGCGTGGTCCCGACTCTCTGGAGGCGACTTCCGACGGGCATGTCCCGATCGTCGCGTTCAGGTTGTGGTGGGCGACACTGGACTCGAACCAGTGACCTCTTGCATGTCAAGCAAGTGCTCTAACCAGCTGAGCTAGCCGCCCGGGGTTGCTCGTGGAGGCCACTGTAGCAGACCGATCCGCGGGGTCCCCGCCCGCAGGATCGCCGCGAGCCGTCGCACGCCCCACCCCATCGGCGTCAGTCCGGCTGGTTCCCCGACGAGCTCGTTCCTCGTCGAACGGCGGCCCTCACGCCTTCGCCAAGCGACTCCAGCGCGTCGTCGGCGCCTCTGACCTGAACCACTGCCGTGCCTTTCGCGACCTGGCTTTCGAGCGATCCCAGCGCCCTGTCGAAATCGGTCCGCGTCTTCGAGCCGTACGCGACCCGGACGGCGTCGACTGCCGGCTGCGACCAGTAGCCACCGCCGATCGGAAGGCGGTACGCGGCGGGGGCGGCTGTGGCCGTCGCCTGGGCAGTCTCCATGAGCGGCTCGAGTCGCTTCTGCTTCTCGTCGAACCCAAGCGTTCCGCCGTCCCGCGTGAGGTCCAGCGACCGAAGACGATCACCAACGACCCCGAGGGCGACCAGGATCGCGCCGGTCCAGACGAGTGACGTCTCCGGCGTCCGGTTCCAAGCCAGAAGCGCTCCGATCACGACCATCGAAATGCCCACGATGCCGGCGACGAGGTATCCGTTGTCACTGATCCACTCGTTGCCGGTCTGCGCGACGTCTTTCTCCGCCACCGTCGGCCTCCCTGGGTTGAGCAGATGTCGTGGAAACGATAAAGCGGCCTTCGACGCATGGTCGAGGCCGCTCAATCGTACGGGCGGTACGCCGCATCCGGCCGGGCGCGTGTCAAGCACATGCTCGGCAGCTGAGGTCGCCGCCCGGGCGGCCCCGGCGTCACGACCCTGGCTAAGGACCGTTCCGGCGGAACCTCACCGTCGGGTCCGTCCCGGACCGTGCCGTCGTCGCCGTTGAATGCGAGGTGTTCCACGTCTCGCCGGCGTCGTCGCCACGTCCCGATCCGGGCCCGATGGCTCGGCGCATTGTAGCCGTCGACTCCGGCCGTTGGCCACCAGGCCCGCGGCTCTCGGCCGGCCGCTTCGAGTTGGCCGTCGCGTGGGCCAATTCGCCGATCAGTAGCCGGAGTAGCCGCCGCCGGATCCCGGAGCTGCCGGGGCCGCCGAAGCCGGGGCCGCCGGTGGTGCGGACGCTGCCGCCGGTGCGACCGATGCGGCCGGCGGCGCGGCACTTGCGGGCGCCGCGGGCGATCCGCGGCCGTTCGTGCAGCCGGCCAGGCGCGTCGCGAAGGCGCGGAGCGCGGCCGCGGCCGCGAAACGAAGTCGCTTCATGAACACCGATACGCGGCCTCATCGGCCGCGGTTCTCACCGATGATGCGGCGGTGACGCCGCGGACCGACTACGAGCTGCTGGACTGCGGCGACGGCCGGCGCCTCGAGCGGTTCGCGGACCGGATCGTCGACCGACCGGCGCCGGGAGCGATGAGCCGACCACTCGCCACGAGACGCCACTGGGACGACGCGACCCTGCGCTTCGACCGCGGCACGGGCTGGAGCGGCGATGACCGCTCGGCCTGGACCGTCGAGATCGGCGATGTTCGCCTCGAGCTTCGACCCGCGGCCGGCGGGCAGCTGGGCGTCTACCCGGAGCACGCAACCTTCTGGCCCTGGCTGCGCGACCGCCTCGACGAACGGTCGGGCGCCCGAGTCCTCCATCTCTTCGCCGCGACCGGGGCGACGACCCTTGCCATCGCCGCCGCAGGAGGCGAGGTCACCCACGTCGACGGCGCACGCTCCGCCGTCAGCCAGGCACGCCGCAATGCCGAGCTCTCCGGGCTCGCGGATCGGCCGATCCGGTGGATCGTCGACGACGCCCTCGCATTCACCCGTCGGGAGGGACGCCGAGGTCGCCGCTACCGCGGCATCGTTCTCGACCCGCCGACCTACGGCCATGGCGGTGGTGCCCGATGGACCCTCAGCTCGGGCCTGACCGAGCTGCTGGCGGCGGTCGTCGAGGTCGCGACCGACGACGCGTTCGTCCTGCTGACGACCCACGCGACCGGGTTCGATCCCGACGAGCTGCGGTCGGAGGTCGCGACGGCGTTCGATCAAGCGGTCACCCTCTCGGCGGAGCCGATCCAGCTCGTCGCGACGAGCGGGGCAATCCTGTCGCTTGGCGCGGCAGCCCGCATGATCCGGGGATGATGCAGCGAGGACGCGACGCGGAGTCGACCGTCCCCGAACGGATCACCAGCCTCACGAACCCGCGCGTCAAGGCGGCCGTCCGGCTGCGGGAGCGGCGCGAGCGTTCGGCGACCGGCCTCACGATCGTCGACGGCGCGCGCGAGATCCGTCGGGCGATCGACGCCGGCGTCCGGATCGAGACGGCCTTCGTCGCGCCGGAGCTGGTGCGTGGCCCGGACGCGATCGCCCTGCTCGAAGGCCTGAGTGGATCGCCGTCGATCGTCGAAGTGTCCCCGGCGGTTCTCGAGAAGGTCGCGTTCGGTGATCGCTCCGATGGGATCGTGGTCGTGGCGAGCATTCCCCGGCGGGGCCTGACAGATGTCGTCCTGCCGCCCGATCCACTCGTCGTCGTGATCGAGGCGGTCGAGAAGCCTGGCAACCTCGGTGCGGTCCTGCGATCGGCCGACGCCGCCGGTGCGAGCGCGGTCATCGCCGCTGATGCGCTCACCGATCTCGACAATCCGAATGCGATCCGGGCGTCGGTCGGGACGATCTTCACCATCCCGGTCGCCGCCGCAACGTCCGGCGAGACGCTCGCCTGGTTGGTGGACCGCGGAATCCGTCCGGTCGCGGCCCTCGTCGGCGCTCCCCGGCCCTGGACGGAGGTCGACCTGACCGGGCCAGTCGCGATCGTCCTGGGGAGCGAGGCCGATGGCCTCTCCGCAACGTGGCGGGGAGCCGACGTCGCGGCCGTCTCCATCCCGATGGCCGGCGTCGCGGACAGCCTGAACGTCTCGACGGCCGCGGCCGTGCTGCTGTTCGAGGCCGTCCGGCAGCGCACGGCGCGGCCCGCCCACGCGGCGCCGGACCCGGCACACTGAACCCGATGGAGACGTTCGATTTCGTGATCATCGGCGCCGGCCCGGCCGGTGAGGCGGCCGCGTTCGAGGCGCGATCGCGGGGCGCCGGCGTCGCTGTCGTGGACCGCCTGTGGTTCGGTGGGAGCTGCCCCCACATCGGCTGCCTGCCGTCGAAGTCCCTGCTTCACGGCGCGGACGAGCACCACGCTAATCCCGCGACGTACTCGTGGGAGCGTGCCTCGAAGGCCCGCGACTTCATGGTCAACCGCCCGGCCGACGCGCAGGAACCGGACGACTCGTCGCATGTCCGCCGGCTCGAGGAGGCCGGCGCGATCTGCTATCGGGGCACGGCTCGGATCACCGGCCGCGGTCGGGTCGAGGTCCGGCATGACGAGGCGGTCCACGAGCTGCATGGCCGCGAGGTCCTCGTGGCGGTCGGGTCGACGTCGAAGGTCCCGCCGCTGCCGGGGATCGAGGGCATCCGGATCTGGACGAACCGCGAGGCGACCCTCGCGCGCGAGCTGCCGAAGAGCCTGGTCGTGATGGGCGGCGGTCCAACCGGCTGCGAGCTCTCGCAGGTCTACGCCCGCTTCGGCGTTCCGGTCACCGTCGTCCAATCCGGCGATCGTCTGATGCCGACGGAGCATCCCCGCAATTCGGAGGCCGTCCGGCAGCTCCTGGAGCGCGATGGGGTCCAGATCCGCCTCGGCGTGCGTGCCGTCGCTGCCCGCCCCGCGGCCGGCCGGGACGGCACCGACATCATCGACCTCGACGACGGGTCCACCGCAGAAGGGCACGCGATCCTCCTCGCGGTCGGCCGGGCCTTCCCGCTGGACGATCTGGGCCTGGAGCACTACGGCATCGACACGAGCGGGCGCATGGCCTTCCCGCGTGACGGCCGGCTCCGGGTCGCCGACGGCCTGTGGGTGATCGGCGACCCCGCAGGCCCGGAGCTCCATACCCACCAGGCGCATTACCAGGGCGAGCTCGCAATCCGGATGGCATTGGGTCTGGACGTGCGTCCCGACTACCGCGCGCTGCCCCGCTCGACTTACACGGATCCCGAGGCGGCGTCGGTCGGGCTGACGCTCGACCAGGCGAAGGCAGAAGGGATCGATGCGGTCGAGTACGTGGCGGACTTCGGGACCTCGTCGCGAGGCTACGCGCTCGAGGAGACGATCGGCCATGTCACGCTGACGTTCGACCGGGCGACGCGGCAGCTGGTCGGCGCGGCGATCGCCGCGCCCGATGCGTCGGCGGCGATCCACGAGTGCGTCGTCGCGATCCGGGCGCGCGTGCCGGTCGAGGTCCTCGCCGACACGATCCATGCGTTCCCCTCGACCTCCCGGATCCTGAACGGCCTCTTTGCCGACGCCCGGAAAGAGCTGGCGCCGATCTAGCTGATCGACGTCTCGAGCGAGCCCCGGCCGGCAGGGGTCCGCGCTCGAACGCGACCTCGCCGTCGACCAGGACGAGCCGCGGTCGCGCCGTGGCAAGCGCACCGCCAGGTTCGACCGGGTTGCTCAATGCGGACGCCGGCAGGACGACCAGATCGGCACGCTGGCCCGGTGTCAACCGGCCCCGATCCGGCTCGGCCGCGAGGGTCGGCGGTGCGAGACACGCCGCCCGGACGGCGGCCTCGAGCGTGACCCGCTCGTCCGGACCGAACGGCGGACTGCCGGCCGGCCACGAGCCGTCGACGCGAGTGACCGCGAGCGACAGGCCCGGCCACGGGTCGATCGGTTCGACCGGCGCGTCCGTCCCGAACGCGACCACCGCGCCCGAGTCGAGGAGCGAGCGCGTCGGATAGCCGTGCCGCTCGGCGCGGGCTCCCCAGAGCCGCCGCGCGATCGCGGCGTCCTCGCGAACGTGGATCGGCTGGATGGAGGCACCGATCCCGGTCGCGGCGAAGCGATCGCGGTCGCTCGGGTCGAGGAGCTGCACGTGCTCGAGCCGGGGGCGCGCGGCGGTCCGGCCGGCGAGCGGCTCGAGGATCCCGAGCACGACCCGGCACGCCCGGTCGCCGATCGCGTGGACCTGGGTCGCGATGCCCGCTGCCGCTGCCTCCCCGGCGAACCGTTCCAGGTCCGCGGGCTCCGTGAGCCAGATCCCTCGCTCCGTTCCCCCGGGAAGCGATCGGCGCACGTCAGGCTCGACCGGCTCGAGCAGCGCCGCGGTCCGCGACCCCAACGTCCCATCGGCGAACAGCTTCAGCCAGCCGAACCGGGCCCGCCCGCCGGGTGGACCCAGCGGATCGCCGCTCCGGAGTCCGGCCTCGACCGCCGCGGGAATCTGCTCGGAGCGGATCGATGCATGGACGCGGACCGGCAGGTCATCGCGCTCGTCGAGCGCTCGGTACGCCGCAAGGGCCGGACCCAGGCCGTCCTGCAGCGACAACGCGCCCGGGTCGTGGACGGCGACGACGCCGAGCCGGAGCAGATCCCGGGCGAGGCGGACGATCGATGCCTCGTAGTGTTCGGGCGTCGCCGGTGGGATGACGTCGGTGACCAGGCGGGCGGCGCCCTCCTGAAGCACACCCGTGGGCTCGCCGGCGGCATCGCGGCGGATGATGCCGCCCGGCGGATCGGCCGCGTCCCGGCCGATTCCGGCGAGCTGGAGGGCTCGTCGGCTGACCCACAGCGCGTGATGGTCGTGCGCCCACAGCGCGATCGGCCGGCCCGGCGCGACCCCCTCAAGATCGTCGGCCGTCGG
>JBPYEM010000457.1:0-2531 GCA_051985205.1 Candidatus Limnocylindrales bacterium
CGGGCCGGAGCGTCGAGCTCAACCGAGGCGGACTCCGAGCGGGCCTAGGCCCCAGCCTGACCGGCGACCGCCGGCGACGACGTCAGGAGGCGGGCGCCGGCCGAAGGGCAAGGGTCGGACGGGCAGCGTCCGCAAAGTCCGGCGGGGTCTCGCTTACCGGCATGGCCGCCGTGTCGTAGGGCGCGAACGTCAGCGGGCCGCCGGCTTCTCGACCGACGCGGTGGAACTCCAGCGTGTACCGCTCGTACATCTCGGCGATCAGCCCAACGGCCTCGATGTGGGCCGGGCCTCCCGATGCGGTCCGCGCCTCCGTCCGTGACGTCCAGAGACAGAACGACAGGCAGGAGCCGTCGCTCGCCTTCGGGCCCTTGTAGTAGTGGACGAAGCCGGGAGCGGCGGCGGCCTCCTGGTGGGCCCGCTCGTCGTATGCCTCCAGGCGAGCCTCGTCCGCGGTTTCCTTCCGGACCGAGCGGAAGGCGACGAGATACCACTGCCCGTCGCCCAATTCCGCGCTCGCCTCCTGCCAGTTGAAGGCGTCGGCGATGGGCCGGGCGGCATAGTCATCCGCGACGTGCCGGAGCTGCAGCAGCGCGTCCACGGCGCGACATTGAACCGGCCGGACCCAATTGTCAAATACTGAGATGCGACTATCCCGGAACGCGGAAAGTCCTATGTCGGGAGAGCCGCCATTCTCACGTTGCGGCTCCGGATCGAAGTGCGCCGACGATCGACGACGCGGCGGCCGGCAGGAGGCGTTCCACGCGCTTCTGCCACGCTGCCCCGCAGCGGCTCTCCGGCCCGATCACCCCGACCGCGGCGACGATCCCGTCCTCGCGGAAGACCGGCACCGCGATCGACACGGCGCTCGCAACGACCTCCCCTGTCGACCGCGCGATCCCCTCCGAGACGATCTCGGCGAGCTCGCGGCGGAGCCGGCCGCCGGTCCGCGGGGCGGGTCGCGGCGATGTGGCCGTGCCGTCGCCGGTCATCAGAACCTCGTCGACGATCTCCGCCGGCGCAAAGGCCAGGAGCGTCTTCCCGAGCGCTCCGCGGTCGAGCGGGAGCGCAGTGTCCGCACCGATCGAGACGCGCAGGGGATTCCGCGACTCCGCTTCGTGGAGGCACATCGCCGTCAGGCCGACGCGGCGGACGATGACCGCCGTCTCGCCGGTCTCGTCCGCGAGGAGGCGCAGGACCGGGTCCGACGTCCGTCGCAGCTCCTCCGCGGTGACGTTCGCGCCCTGGCCGATGATCAGCCGCGGCCCCAGGCGGTAGCCGGCGCCCTGGCGGTCGACGAAGCCGAAGCTCGACAGCGTGCGGAGATACCGGTAGATCGTCGAGATCGGGGTGTCCAGGAGGGCGCTCAGCTCGTCCGCCCGGACCTCGCCACGATCGGCGACCGTGAGGAGGACCCGGAGACCGCGCGCGAACGACGTGTCCTCGGTCGCTTCCTCTGGCGGACGATCGCGGGCCGTGACCTCCGAGCCGATGGTCATCGTCCTCCTCATTGCTTCCCGATTCGACCGGACGGCGCCGCCGGATCAGGTCAGCCGCAGGATCGTCTCACGCGCTTCGGTCAGGACACGACCGGTTTGATCCGGCCTCGCGGCCCGCGTCCTCGGCCGGCGGGACGCCGGCCCGACACGAGCGTTCGGGAACGGCGCCTCAGGACGTCTGCTCTTCGAGCGCCGCGGCCGCCTCCATCGCCTCGTTCGTCGTCGTCAGGACTTCCTTGCTCCGTCGCGCCTCGGTCTGGAGGCGGCGGAGCTCGTCGACCGGGATGACGCAGCGGATCCAGTGGCCATTACCCGCGTCGACGACCGGCGGATCCGCGGTGTCGCACGTGCCCTTGATGAAGCGCGGACAGCGGGTATGGAAGACGCAGCCGCTGGGCGGGTTGGCCGGCGACGGAATCTCGCCCTCGAGCCGGATCCGCGCGGTCACCTCGCCGTCGACGTTCGGGATCGCCGACAAAAGGGCTTCCGTGTACGGGTGGTTCGGCCCCCGGAAGACGTCCTCGGATTCGCCGATCTCCATGATCCGGCCGAGGTACATCACGGCGATCCGATCCGCGAGGTAGCGGATCACGCCGAGGTCGTGCGAGATCAGCAGGTAGCTCGTCTTGTTCTTGAGCTGCAGGTCGGACAGCAGGTTGAGGATCGCCGCCTGGACGGAGACGTCGAGTGCGCTCGTGGGCTCGTCGGCGACGACGATCCGGGGGTCGCCGGCGAACGCGCGCGCGATCGCGACCCGCTGCTTCAGCCCACCCGACAGCTGCCGCGGCTTCAGGTCGAGGTGACGCTGCGACAGGCGGAGATCCGCGGCAAGCCGATCCACCCGCTCGTCGGCGGCCTTGCCACGGAGCCCGGTCAGCTTGGACACGGACCGGGCGAGGATCTGGCGCGCGGTCCAGCCGCGGTTCAGCGCGGACTCCGGGTTCTGGAACACCATCTGGATGGAGCGCTTGTCGTCCGTGGGCCGGCGCGCCGTCTCCGGTCCCAGCGGGTGCGAGTCCAGGTTCATGTTGCTGC
>JBPYEM010000458.1:0-2211 GCA_051985205.1 Candidatus Limnocylindrales bacterium
TGCATCACGCCGGCCCGGAAGATGGCCGCTGGCGCCGATCGGCGCGCCGATGAAGAATCGGGGCATGCCTGACGCTTCGGCTCAGCGCGAGCCCGCCGGATCGCCCGACCAGCCGGGCCTCACTGGGCGCGTCGCCGACCTGGTCGAGGATGCCGTCGAGGGCGCCGTCGACAAGGCGAGCGGTGCAGTCGGCGGGGCGGTCGGCAAGGCAAGCGGCGCGGTCGGCAAGGCCACGGGTGCGGTCGGGGGCGCCGTGGAGAAGGCGAGCGATGCCGTCGGTGGGGCGCTCGGTGGCGTCCGTGGCGTCGCTCGGGCCGCCCATGGCCGCTGGGACGAGCGACCCGGCGCCCGCGTTCGGCGGGTCCGACGTCGGGGCCGGGAGCCGCTGCCGTATCTCTATGCCGTGCATCCGGACGCCCGGTTCGCCGCACCGCGCGAGCTCGGGATCGAAACGATCGACCTCGATCGGATCGCCGGCACGGCCGTCGGCGGCGTCACCCAGCGAGGCGGCGACTTCCTGCCGCTGAAGCCGTTCCGGAGCACCAACTGGCAGGGCCGCTGGCAGCGGATCCGTCAGGCGCTCGACCGGCTCACCGTGCTGCCGCCCATCGACGTCCTTCGCTACGCGGACCGCTACTGGGTGCTCGACGGGCACAACCGGGTCGCGGCGGCGCTCTACGCCGGCGCGGTCGGGATCGATGCCAATGTCGTCGAGCTCGTTCCGCCCGGCGCCTTGCCGTCGGAACGACCGGCCCACCTGGCGGCCGTGCTGACCGGTTCGCGGGCGGTTCGGACGGCCGGATCCGGTCGCCGCGTCGCCCCCGTCGCAGACGAGGACCTCGACCGGTCCGGCGGGTCGTCGTGATCCGCCGGGTCACCGTCGATTGGCCGGATCCGCGGCCGTTCATCGATCGCGGCGGGCGGCCGATCCGTCTCCTCGCCGTTTCGGACGAGCCGGAGCCCGCCTTCGAGTTCGAGCGGAACCGCCACGAGCTCGAGCCGATCGACGGGATCATCGGCTGCGGCGATCTCGCTCCCCGCTGGCTGGCGTTCCTCGCGGACGCGTTCCGGGCTCCGCTCGTGTACGTCCTCGGCAACCACGATCGCGGTGGCGACTGGGGAGAGCACCGGCTCGTCGTTCCCGAGCCGCTGCCGTCCGGCGGGGTCGCCCGGCTCGCGGGCATCGCCGTCGCGGGCCTCGAGTGGCCCGAAGGAACCGAAGGCAGCAATCGCCGCCGCCCGGACCTCGCCTGGTGGCAGGCCATTCGGGTCGCTCGCGTCGGTCTTGGCAACCGGCTGGCCCGCCGGACGGAGCCGTTCCTCGTGATCAGCCACGCCGCACCGGAGGGGGCCGGCGACGCGGCGGACCTCTATCACCAGGGCTTTCGTGCCTACCGCTGGCTGCTCGACCGGGTCCGGCCGCCGCTCTGGCTGCACGGCCACACGACGGCCGCGTCGGTGCCGGAGATGCGCGTCCGGAGCGGCGAAACGACCGTCGTCAACGTGACCGGTGCCGTGCTCGTCGAGCTCCGTCCACCCGGCGCGGCCCGACAGGCCGCCTGACGTTGCGGCCGAGCCGCTGACCGCGCGGATCGCCGGCTGACCGTGCGGATCGCGAGCTGACCGCGCGGATGGCCCGCTGACCTGCCCGGGTCGGCCGCCGACTCGAGCGACCGCGCTCCGCCCTCAGCCTTGCCGAAGGCCGAGCGTGTTTCCGTCGGGATCCCGGAACCACGCTCCGAGGGCGGGCCCGATCGGAGCGACATGGTCCGTCGTCCGGAGGGGACCCTCGTCGTAGTCGAGGAACTGGACTCCGCGGCCCTCGAGCTCCCGCACCGTCGCATGGATGTCGCTGACCTCGAAGTGCGCGAGGGTGTGCTCGGTCGTCGTCCCTGGTCGGCGGAAGATCGAGAGCTCCGTGGCGCCCCCGCCCGAATACCGGACGGACGCCGGGTTCTCCCAGAGCATCGTCAAGCCGAGGGCATCGCCGTAGAACGCCTTCGATCGTTCGAGGTCGCTGACCGGGATCGTCGCCACCACCATCGTCGCGGCTTCCATCGTCGGGCCTCCTTCGCCTTCGGCCCACCGCTGGTGGCGAGCCGTCATTCGGGACCCCGCGAGCGTATCCTCGGCGCCTCCGCCCCGCGCCCCGGTGATCGATGGATCTCATCTACCTGCTCCTCGGCCTCTTCCTCCTCGTCCTGGTCGTCT
>JBPYEM010000459.1:0-2851 GCA_051985205.1 Candidatus Limnocylindrales bacterium
CGGCCGAAGGCACGCCCGAGCCGGGGACCGGGCGGCCGCGGGCTCGCCGCAAGAGGCTCGAGGCCGCCGCCAGCTAGGAAAGCGGGCGTCGCCGAGGACGTCCGTCACGTCGCCTCAGGTCGCCGCCGGTCGAGGCCGCATCACCGTCGTGTAGCCCTCGCCGTCGACCTCGGTCCACGAGTCGAACTCGACCAGCGTCCCGTCCGCGCGCGGCATCCGAAACCGCGACTCGGCCCGGCCCACCTCAGCCAGGATCGCGAGCATCGCCGACACCTGCTCGGTCGACCCCGGGGTCACGAACTCCTGCCAGTGATGGCCCACCATCGACCGCCCCAGGAGCGCCTCGGCAGCGCCGTTCGCCTCGACGATCAGCGCCTGGGCGTCGTACCGGACCCGGGCCAGCTCCGTCGACTCCCACCACGGATCGCCGGCCGCCTCGTCGGTGGCATCGCGCCGCGCGACCCAGCCGTCGCCGTCGACCTCCACGCGCGCGTGCGGATAGAGGCGACGCAGCCGGAGCTCCAGCCCGTCGATCGTCGGCTCGGGCATCCGTTCGATCGCGAGGTCGACGTAGCCCCGGAACGCGGCGTCGGTGACCGGCACGGTCGTCACGCTCGACGGGGCTGCGGTCTCCGGATGCTCCGCCGGGGCATCGAGGTCCTCCGCAAGTCGGAACAGCGCGACGAGCTGGTCACCGTCGTTCCACGTGCGGATGTCGACCGCGATCACGTCGCCCGACGTCGGCCGCAGCAGGACGGTCGCCGTCAGTGGATCGCCGGCCGACACGATCTGGAACATCGCCACCGAATCGTCGAGCGCGCCGGGGCGGACGAAATCCGTGAAATGCCGGACGCCGAGCTCGCTCGCCTCGATGCCGAGGAGGCCGCGGGCCGTCGCGTTCGCCTCGACGATCCAGCCGTCCGCTGACACGACGACGCGCGGCAATCCTGGCTCCTCCCACCACGGCCCGCTCAGGTCCGCCCGCCAGCCTCCGTCCCGATAGACGTACCAGGCCGCGGGCTCGCCGGCGATGTCCCGATGCCGGACCACCGCGCGAGGAAACAGCAGCCGCAGGCGAGATTCGAGGGCAGCCGGCGAGTCCGGCCGAGCGTCCGAGACGAGACGCTCGACCACCGCCCGGAACGCCCGGTCGGAGCTCGGGATCGTGAGGAAGGTCGGGCTGCGCACCATGCGAGGGCTCGAAGCGGGCGGACGACGACCCGAGGAGTCTCGCCCCGGCGAGGCCCGGAGCGCATAACAGCGACGTTGCGATTCGGGCGGAAGACGGCGCCGACGACGCCGGAATTCGCGCGGTTCGCGTCAGAATTGGAGGCGGTTCGTGCGGTCCGGCCTCGTCCACCGGTCCCCGATCTGGCCGCTTCCGAACCCGATCCGACCCGCCAACCGCCCGAAATGACCCCGGTACCTTTGGTTTGACGGGCGGTTTTCCGTTGCCGTCGGGCACCGAGAAGCCGTCCCGAATGATGCCGGGGTAAGGACCCGAGAGTAGCCTTTGGGTGTGGTTCGACCGGGAGGTTCCTGGCCGATCGTGTCCCTGGCGGTCAAGGCGATGGTCCTCGGGACCCCGACCATCGTCGCCCAACCGGAGACGCCCGTGCGAACCGCCCGTCACTCGAGGCTGGAGGACGACGACCAGATCGTTGCCTTGAGTCAACAGCGGCAGTACCATCGCCACCCCCGCTAGATCGCGGCGTACCGGGACCTGCGATTGGCGGATCTTCGAGGGCCCCTCGGCATGACTCACGATTCGTCCCAGACGAACCCGGACGGCGCTCCGTCGGAGGCAGCGGAATCGCCGTCCTGGTCCTCGAACGGCAGCTCCAGCGGCGTCGCGACCGCAGAGCCGGAAGCCCAGCCCGCGACCGGCAGCGAGCCGTTCGTCGACGAGCTCCTCCGCGCGATGAAGTCGGCCGTCGCGGCCGAGCGCGATCGGCTGACCGCCGAGATCGACCGGCGTCGGGACGACCACATCGCCACGATCTACGCCCGTCGCGACAGCGAGGCGGATCGGATCCGTCAGCTCGCCGAGGACGACCGCCGCGGCATCGAGCGCTGGGCCGAGGACGAGCATCGCCGGATCCGGGACGAGCAGGACCGCCGGTCGGGCGCCCTCCAGGCGGACCTCGAGACGAGCCTCGCGAGCCACGGCTCGCGCATCGACACGGAGATCGCGCGCGTCGAGTCTGCGATCGCCGCGCATCGGACCGAGGTCGAGGCGTTCTTCGCGTCGATCGATGGCGAGACGGACCCGGTCGTCATCGCCCAGAGCGCCCGGCAGCGGCCGGTCTTCCCGAGCCTGGAGCTGCTGACGTCGGCCGCGCGGGCGCCGGAGCCGGAGACAGCGGAGCCGGAGACGGCGGAGCCGGAGACGGCCGACGCGAGCGCCGCGGGGCAGAGCGCCGAGCCGGCGACGGCGGAAGCCGAGACCGCGGAGGAGGCTCCGACGGTCGCGGAGGCGACGAGCGTCGACGCGACCGCGACGGATCTGGCCGTCCCGGCCGCGATCGCCGACGCCACGGCCGGTGAGATCGAGGCCCCGAGCGCCGAGATCACTCCGCAGGTCGAAGCGCCGGTTGCGGTCGCGGACGCGACGGAGTCCGTCGCCGAAGCGCCCGAGACCGTCTCCGCGATCTCGGACGCCGTCGAGACCACCGCCCCGGAGATCGGTGATGCCGCGGCCGAGGCGTGGGACGTTGCGGCCGAAGCGCCGGCGGTCGAGCCGATGGTGGGCGAGGCTGAGCCGGTCCTGGCCGAAGCCCAGTCGGTCGTCGTCGAGGCCGAGCCGATCGCGGCTGAGGTCGACTCGGTTGTGCCCGACGCAGCGCCCGTC
>JBPYEM010000460.1:0-4380 GCA_051985205.1 Candidatus Limnocylindrales bacterium
CGCGGAGATAGGTCAGGTAGTCCTCGATCGCCCGTCCGAGCGTCGGAGCCACGGGCCGGTCAGGCCGAGGCCGGCGAGCGGACCCGCCAGGCTTCGGCACGGTCGAGGAGCTCCGTGGCCGAGGCACCCGCTGCACCGAGTCGAGGGTCCCCTGCCCAGCCGGCCGTAGCGGCGCCGGACGCCACGGCTTCGGCCGCGATGGCTCCGGAGGCTGGCCCGCCGATCATCTCCGCCAGCTCGAGAACGCGGCCGTCTCGATCGAGCCTCGTGACCTCCGTCACCGTCCGGCCGTCGCGCTCCCGCTTGGCGATCCGATAGTGGGCATCCGCGTATGCCGCGATCTGCGGAAGGTGCGTCACGCACAGGACCTGATGGCGCCGACCAAGCGTCCAGAGGCTCCGCCCCATCGGCTCCGCACTGCGGCCACCGATGCCGGCGTCGATCTCGTCGAACACGAGCGTCGGCGTGTCATCGGCAGCCGCGAGCACCCCCCGGATCGCGAGGGCGACCCGGCTCAGCTCGCCGCCAGACGCGATCCTCGCGAGCTGGCGCGGCGGCTCTCCGGGGTTGGGCGCCAGCCGGAATGCGATCTCGTCGATCCCCGACCCATCGAAGGCGAGCGCGTCGCCATCGACCTCCACGGCCGCCTCATCGTCGTCGGCCGGCCGGCGACCGATCCCGACATCGAAGACGCCCGCCGGGAAACCGAGCTCGACGAGGACGCCGTCGACGGCGCCGGCGAGTCGTCGCGCGGCCGTGGACCGGGCCGCCGACAGGTCGGCGGCGGCCGCGGCCACGCGTTCGAGCAGCCGGGCGTCGTCCGCCTGGCGAGCGCCACGCTCGGCCTCCAGCCCCCGCAGGCGCTCCGCGTCGGCCCGGGCCCGCTCGCCGTGCTCGATGACGCTCGCCTCGTCGTCTCCGTACCGCCGCTCCAGCGCATAGATCGTCGACAGCCGCTCGGACAGCCGGGCGATCTCCGTCGGGTCGTGATCCACCGACTCGACGAGCTCGCGGACGACCGCCGCAACATCCGCAACTTCCGCCTCGAGACCGCCGAGTCGCTCGTCGAGCGGTTCGAATCGGGGATCGAGCCGCGCCAGCGCTCGCGTTTCGCGGAGACCGACCGCGATCCGTTCCCGGGCGCCGCCCTCCTCGCCGATCAGCGCCTCCACGACGCCGGCGCCGCCCGTCGCGATCGTCTCGCCGTGCCTCGCCGTCTCCAACCGCGCCCGGATCTCGTCGGCCTCACCCGGCCGGAGCCGGGCGGCGGCGATCTCGTCGGCTTCGTGCTCGGCCAGCTCCAGGCGTCGGGTGAGCTGGCGCGGATCGAGGTCCAGCTCGAGGAGCACCGCCCGGTTCTCCCGCCAGCGGGCGACAGCGGCCGCCATGCCGTCCCGCAGGGCCTCGTGACCACCGAACGCATCGAGCAGGTCGCGCTGCCAGCGCTCGTCGAGCAGCCGCTGCTGGTCGTGCTGGCCGTGGATCTCCACCAGGGCCCCCGCGACGTCGCCGAGCCGGGCAGCCGTCACTGGCTCGTCGTCGAGCCGTGCCGTCGAGCGACCCGATGCCGCGACCTCGCGGCTGGCGATCATCGGCTCCGGCAGCCGGTCGAACAGGGCCGACACCCGCGCGACGGCCGCGCCGTGCCGGACGAGGGTCGTGTCCGCGCGGGCACCGGTCGCGAGCCCGAGGGCATCGATCAACAGGCTCTTGCCAGCACCGGTCTCGCCGGTGAAGACGTTCAGGCCAGGTGAGAGCTCGAGGCGGAGCCGCTCGATCAGGGCGAGATCCGTGACGGAGAGCTCCAGCAACCGGCCGACGGCCGTCCGACCAGCCTCGTCGCCATCCGGCACGTCCGGGACAGTCGGTTGCCGGCCCTCGGCCATGACCGCGACCGGCTCGCGGCTCACGATGGCAGGAGCTCCACCTTCTGCCGGAAGAGGTCCCAGAACGGCAGGCTCCCCGCCGGCTCGACGAGCTGGATCGGCCGGGCGAGCGCCTGGACCTCGACGACGTCGCCGGCCGCGATCGGCACGTCCTCGCGGCCGTCGATCGAGACGATCGCCTCCGTGGCGTCGACGATGCGGCAGCGGACGATCTGGTCTGCGCCCACGACGACCGAACGGATCGTCGAGAGGTACCCGGCGATTGGGGTGACGATGAGGTTCCGGCTGTCCGGTGCGACGATCGGGCCGCCGGCGCTGAACGAGTAGCCCGTCGACCCCGTCGGGCTCGCGACGACGAGCCCGTCCGCGATGAACGTGGCGAGGTGGCTGCTGCCGATCGCGACATCCATCCGGACCACGCGGGCGAGCGCTCCCCGGGCCACCACGACGTCGTTCAGGGCGTGATGGACGACCGCGCCGTCGGGGCGACCCTCCGCCAGCAGTCGCGCCTCGAGGACCATCCGCTCGTCGATCCCGTACTGCCCGGCGACGAGGCGCTCCAGCACCCGTTCGAGCTCGTTGGCCTCCACCTTCGAGAGGAAGCCGACCTTGCCGAGGTTCACGCCGATGAGCGGGACGTCGACCTGGATGACGGCCCGGGCCGCCCGCAGGAACGTTCCGTCGCCACCGAGAACCACGAGGAAGTCCGTCGTGGCGAGCTCGGCGCAGAGTGTCTCGAAATCCTGCGCCTGCGCCGCCCATTGATCGACCCCATGCATCGCGCACCAGCCGGCCGCGCGTTCGCGGAGCTCCACCGCGGCGTCGCTCGTGGGGTTGTAGGCGAAGCCGATCCGTTGCCCGGTCACGAGCCGCTCCCCGCCCGGTGCGTCGCAGCGCTCCCGGCGCCGGTCTCCGTCGCGATCCGGCTCGGCAGGTCCGCGCAGCTCGGGCCCGCCTGGAGATGCACGAGGAACTCGCGGTTGCCCTCGGGGCCGAGGATCGGCGAGGCGATCACGTCGCGGGTACCCAGGCCGAGCTCGGCGGCCGCGGTCGTGACCCCTTCGAGGACCGCCCGATGCCGGGCAGGATCGCGGACGACGCCGTGATCCGTCTGGCCGCGACCGACCTCGAACTGCGGCTTGACGAGGGCGACGATCGGGCTGCCGCCGAGCCGTTCGACGAGCGTCGACGCGACCGGCGCAAGGACGAGCCGGAGCGAGATGAAGGCGACGTCGATCACCGCGAGATCGATCGGCTCGCCGATCAGGGCGGGCGACAACGCCCGGGCGTTCGTCCGGTCGTGGATGACGACCCGGGCGTCCCCGGCAAGCTCGGCGGCGAGCTGGCCGCGGCCGACGTCGACCGCATGGACGCGAGCGGCGCCACGCTGCAGCAGGACGTCCGTGAACCCGCCGGTGGACGCGCCGACGTCGAGGCAGACGAGCCCAGCCGGGTCGATGGCGAACGCGTCGAGGGCCGCCGCGAGCTTGTGACCCCCACGGCTGACATAGGGCTCCGCCTCGAGGATGGAGAGGTCCGTCGCCGGATCGATCAGGTCGCCCGCCTTCCGATCGAGCCGCGCAGCGTCGCCCACACCCACCCGGACCTTGCCGGCGAGGATCAGGGCCTGGGCACGGCTGCGAGACTCGGCGAGGCCGCGCTCGACGAGCAGCTGATCCAGTCGTTCCCGGGCGCGTCGAACCGGGGTCATCGTCACCAACCTATCGTGGCACAGCCGCCTTTGCCCCGGCTCAACGAGGCGCGGATGACGCCCGATCCGCGACGGGCGCAGCCACGCCTCAGCCGTCAGGTTCCCGCGCTCGACCCAGCAGGCTGACGACGGCAAGGCCCGCGCCGCCGATCCCGGTCGCGACCACGGCACCGGCCGCGAGCGTGATCGTCCAACCGAGGCCATCAGCGATCGCGACCGTGACCAGGAGCGCGGCAGTGAACACAGCCGGGATGCCGGCCGACAACGCGACACGACGTCTCCACCCCGAGGCGCGGAGCGTCACGACATCCGCGACGGCGCCGGCCAGGATCCCGGCCGGGATGAACCGCCAGCCGTCCGAGACCGCCGCGACGATCGCCGTCGAAAGCCCGATCGCGATCGTCAGGCCGCCGAGCGGCAGCCCGCCGAGGGCGTCGACGACGATGAGGACGACGGCGAGGACGAACGAGGTCAGGAGGATCCCGAGGAAGCCGAGGTCGTCGCGCACGAGCGGCTCTGCGATCGCCAGCGGTGGGCTCCACCGGGCATACGCGATGCGCTTCCCGTCGGGCGACCAGTTGACGCTCCACCGCCCGTCGTCCGTACCCGGTGACTGGGTGAGATTGCGAGCGTCGCTCCCGTTGGCCGTCATCGACCAAACCTCGGCGTCGCCCGTGCGATCCGAGACGAAGGCGATCCTCGACCCGTCCGGCGACCAGACGGGCACCTGGTCCGCGGCCCGGTCGTTGGTGAGCTGCATCGCCGGCCCACCAGTGGCGGAGA
>JBPYEM010000461.1:0-5087 GCA_051985205.1 Candidatus Limnocylindrales bacterium
CTTCCAGCCGGCGTCGGGTGGGGCGACGACGACCTCGACGCCCGGTGGACCCGGACTCGCGGTCGCCGCGATCCTTCTCGTCATCGGGGTGCTCGTCCTGGCATTCCTAGCCTGGCGGCGCGGACCGCGAGGCGTGTCGACGCCGGAGGGTGTCTGGTCGTCGGTCGAGGGCCTCGCCCGCCGATTCGGATTCGGTCCGCAGCCCACCCAGACCGCGTTCGAGTACGCGGCGGCGCTGGGGGACGTCCTGCCGAACGTCCGCCCGGAATTGCAGACCGTGGCCGCGGCGAAGGTCGAGGTCGCCTACGGCCGGCGGACGCTGGGTGACGAGCGGCTCGCTGCGCTTCGCCACTCGTACCGTCGGCTCCGGGTCGCGCTCCTGCGGCTCGCCTTCCGTCGCTCCGATCGCCGCCGTCCGCGGCGCGGCTGACCGCCACTCTCGCCCCGTCCGGGCGCCAGCCCTCCCCGTCGAGCCAGGCCTTCTCGTCGAGCTAGAGCGCGCCGGACCGCTGGCGGGCTTCGATCTCCTCCTGGGCCTCTTCGTCCAGCAGCCCGCTGAGATGGTCCGTCAGGTTCATCGCCCGGGCGACGGCACGACCGGCCCGGATCTCGACGATCGAGATGCCGCACAGGTCGCTGGTCCACATCCAGAAGCGCTCGAGCGGCAGATCGAAGAGTGCGAGCAGGGCGACCTTGAACACCCCGTCATGGGCCACGAGGATCGTCCATGGGTGGTCGAGCGGGCCGCCGCCCCGGTAGCCGGGAACCTGCGGCGCGAGGATCGAGCCTGACGAAGGGCTGCCCGCCGCTGCCAGCTCGCCGAGCAGGTCGGCCAGACCCACGACGACCCGCCCTTCAACGTCCCGGAGCGGCTCGCCGCCAGGCGCCCAGGCCTCCGTCGGCCGGCGCCGCCACGTCGCCAGTCGGTCGGCGTCGGTCTCGGCGATCTCGCTCGCGGGGCGGCCCTCCCAGTCGCCCTGGGCGATCTCGAGGAACCGCGGATCGGGGCGCAGCGGCGGGCCTTGCCCGTCGCCCGACGCCTCCGCGATCGCGGCATGGATCGCCTCGGCGGTCTGCGACGCGCGCGCGAGCGGGGAGTGGACGATCGCCGTCAGGGGCCGCTCGGGAACTGGCAGCGCCGGCGGATCGTGGGGCCGCGCCAGGCGAGCGGCAACGCGCGCCGCCTGGGCCCGTCCGAGCGCCGAGAGCGGGGTCTCGAGCCGACCCTGGAACCGGCGCTGGGCGATCAGCTCCGATTCCCCGTGGCGGACGAGGACGAGCGTCGCGTCGAGATCCCCCGGGATCGTCAGCGCCGTCAGCGGTCCCGCCCCAGGCGGATCGTCCAGAGCTCGACGACGGATTCCCCGGCCCGGATCGCCGCCTCGACCGTGGGCGGCACGTCGTCGTCCAGGGCGAGGATCATCAGCGCATCGGCCCGCGGCGCACTCCGGCCCACGTGCATCGCGCTGATGTTCACGTCGGCGGCGCCGAGCGTCTCGCCGATCCGGCCGATCATCCCCGGCCGGTCGACGTGGTTCGTGATCAGCATCACCTCGGTCGGCTCGATGTCGAGGCGGTACTCGTTGAGCCTCGTCAGGCGCGTCTCGCCGCCCGCGACCGTCCCGGCGACGGTCGTGGTCCGGCCGCCGCTGTCGCCGGAGACACTCAGCTGCGCCGCGAATGCACCGGCGTCGGGCGACTTGCGCTCGACCACGGAGATCCCGCGCGCCCTGGCCAGTGCGGCCGCATTGACGAGGTTGACCCGCTGGTCCGTGGTCGTCTCGATGAGACCGCGGAGAAGCGCGGCGACGAGGGGCGAGGCGTCGAATGCGGCGAGCTCGCCGGCGATGTCGAGCGTCACCGTCCGGACCCCGCCCCGGGCGAACTGGGCGAAGAACCTGCCGAGCAGCTCCGCGAGGGGGAGGTAGGGCGCGATCGCCCGGGCCGTCTCCGGCGTCAGGAGCGGCGCGTTCACCGCATACCGAGCCGGTCGACCGGCCAGGACGTCGAGCACCTGGTCCGCAACCTCCTCGGCGACGAGGACCTGGGCCTCCTCGGTCGACGCGCCGAGGTGCGGCGTCAGGATCGTGTTCGGCGAATCGAGGAGCGGCGAGCCGATCGGCGGCTCGGCCTCGAAGACGTCGATCCCCGCCCCGCCCAGCCGGCCGTCGGTGAGCGCCTCCGCGACCGCCGCCTCGTCGAGGATCCCGCCGCGCGCGACGTTGAGGACGATGGCCCCGGGCTTCATCCGGGCGATCTCCCTGCGGCCGATCAAGCCACGGGTCGCGCGGGTCAGCGGGACGTGGACCGTGATGACGTCCGCGCGTTCGATCAGCTGGTCGAACGGGACCAGCTCCACGCCGTGCAGGGCGGCCTGCTCCGCGGTCACGAAGGGGTCCGCCGCGAGGACCGTCATCTCCATGGCGACTGCACGGGCGGCGATCGCCTGGCCGATCTTGCCCAGCCCGACGATCCCGAGCGTTCGGCCGCGCAGCTCCCGACCGGTGAACTGGGCACGCTTCCACTCGCCTCGGCGAACGGACGCATCGGCCGCCGCGATCCGGCGAGCGACCCCCGCCATCAGGGCGATGGTGTGCTCGGCTGCGGCGATCGTGTTGCCGGTCGGCGCATTGACGACCGTGATCCCGGCAGCGGTCGCGGCGTCGAGGTCGACGTTGTCGACGCCGACGCCGGCCCGGCCGATCACCTGCAGCCGATTGCCGGCGGCCGCGATCATCTCGCCGTCGACGTGCACCTGGCTGCGGACGATCAGCGCGTCGTAGCTGGGCAGGATCGCGCAGAGCTCATCCCGGCTGATCCCCGGCCGTTCGTCGACCTCGTGCTCGGCGCGGAGGCGGTCGATGCCTTCCGCGGCGATCGGCTCGACGACGAGGATCCTCACGCGGGGACCGGGGCGGGGTCGCTCGTACGGCTGCTGGTCGGCGTTCCGTCGCCCCCGGCTCCATCGCCGCCAGGGCTTGTCGATCGGGCTTGGACCGCAAGGGCCGCGGCCTGCGCCGCGGCGACCGCCGTGCCCGGCTCGATCCGGCGACCCTCCTCGAGCGACACACGCTCGAGGACCGCGATCGTTCCGAGGATCTCGTCGACGGTCACGGAGCCGAGGTGGCCGAGCCGGAAGATCTTGCCGGTCAGCCTGCCCTGGCCGCCGGCGAGGACGACGCCGTGGGCCTTGATCGCCGCGTTGAACGGCTTCCACTCGTGCCCCTCGGGCAGCCTGGCCGCGGTCACGGTCTTCGAGGCGACGCGGTCGTCCGCGAGCAGGTCGAAGCCGAGTGCGCGAAGCCCGGCGCGGGACGCGGCGGCGCACGCCTCGTGACGAGCGAAGACGCCAGCCTTGCCCTCGGCCTCCATGAGTCGCAACCCTTCGTCGACCTGGTAGACGACGGCGATCGCCGGGGTGAACGGCGTCTGACCGGCCGCGGCCGACTCGCGATGGGAGCGGACGTCGAGATAGAAGCGCGGCATCTTCGCGGTCTCGGTCGCGGCCCATGCCCGCTCGGACAGGGCGAGCATCGCGAGGCCCGGCGCTGCCATCCATGCCTTCTGCGATCCGGTGACGACGACGTCGACCCCCCACGCGTCCATCTCGAACGGGACCGCACCAAGGCCCGAGACGCTGTCGACGAGGATCAGCGCGTCGGGCGCCTCCTGGCGGATGGCCGCGGCGAGCTCGCCGATCGGGTTCATCACCCCGGTCGACGTCTCGTTGTGGGTCAGCAGCACGGCCTTCGTGCCGGGCATCCCGCGGAGCCGTTCCCGGACCTCGTCCGGCGCGGCCGCCTCGCCCCACTCGGCATCGATCTTCGTGACGTCCGCACCGTAGATCCCGGCGATCTTCGCGAACCGGTCGCCGAAGCTGCCGATCGAGACGCCGAGGACGCGATCGCCCGGCGAGAGCGTGTTGACGACCGCTGCCTCGAGGCCACCGGACCCGGCGGACGTCAGCATCACGACGTCGCTCGTCGTCCCGAAGAACGGCTTCATGCCCTCGAGGATCCGGGCGAGCATCGCGGCGAACTCCGGACCGCGGTGGTTGATCATCTGACGGGCGCCCGCCTCGCGGACGGACGGTGGCAGGGCGGTCGGTCCGGGGATCCTCAGGTTCGGCTCGAAGCGGTCCACGGGGCGTCTCCTGGGCGGCTCATCGCCGGGACTGGTTGACTCGGCGATCGGGTGGGACGGTGGCACGAATTGTCGTGGAACGACCGTCATCTCGCCAATGCCGCGCTTGACGCGGGCGGCCCTGGGTCGACAATCGACGCCCGACGCCCGCCTCGACTGGAGCCGCCGTGCAGACGAACGAAGCGATCGCCCGCGAGTACGCCGAAGCCAGCTGTCGGTTCGACTTCGACGAGATGATGCGCCTCCGTCACCCGGACTGGCACGCGATCTGGCCGCAATCCGGCGAGCGGATCATCGGCAACGAGAACTACCGGCGGATCGTGGAGAACTACCCGGGCGGCTACCCGACCTCGGAGGTGACCCGGGTCGTCGGTGCCGAGGACCGCTGGGTCGTCACCGCCGCGAACACGGTCCAGCAGATCGTCGGCAGCGGCGACTTCTGGTGGTCCGAGTGGCGGATGACGTATCCCGATGGTCGCCAGTACCTGTGCGTCGAGCTCATGGAGCTCCGCGACGGGCTCATCTGGCGCGAGACGGTCTACTGGGCGGAGCCGTTCACCGCACCCGACTGGCGGTCACGCTGGGTCGAGGGCGGGCTGGAGACGACGGCCGGCGGCTAGTCGACGCCCTCGCGACCGTCGCGAGAGGGCGCCGGGGCCGTCTCCTCGCCGACCCCGGCAGGATGGTCCATGACCGCGCGGTCGGATCTCGCCGCATGGCGGTCTGACCGACTCGCGGTACGCTGCCCGCCCGACGGCGGTTTCGGCCGCCCGTCGCAGTCGCCGCCTCCGGTTCGTCATCCGTCCGGCGTCCCGACCCGTGGGCGACCGGCGTATCGGAGACCGCTTTCCCGTGCAACCCCGCCTCGTCCGGGTCCCAGCCGCTCGGCCCCGCAGGATCCGCCGCATCGTGCCCCACCATCGCCGCGACTGGCTCGCCGCGCT
>JBPYEM010000462.1:0-4714 GCA_051985205.1 Candidatus Limnocylindrales bacterium
AGATCCGGACCGACGACGATGCCCGTCAGCGACGGCCTCGTCTGGGCGACCCTCGATGCGTCGACCCTGTTCGCGGCTCGGACGCCGGGCCGGTCGCGGCCGCCGGGCCCGCCGCTGCCGCCGGGCCCGCCGCTGCCGTCGCGGTCGCCGGGCCCGCCGGGCCCGCCGCGGCCGCCGCAGATCGGGCAGCATTGATGGGATGCCGCCAGAGGAAGCCGACCCGGATCCCGTGCCGCCCGCCGACGGCGCGCTGGTCGACGACGCGGCGTCCGGAGCTCCGGCCATCCATCCGGAGCGGACGCTCTGGCTCCTGTCGATCGCCCACGCCGTCAACCACGCCCAGGCCGTCCTGCTGCCGCTCGTCTACCTCGAGATCATCTCGGAGTTCCACGTCACGCTCGCCGACGTCGCGACGCTCGCGGCGGTCGGTGCCTTCGCGAGCGGCATCATCCAGCTGAGCTTCGCCAAGCTCACCCGCGTCGTCTCCCGCCGCGTGCTCCTGACCGGTGGCGGGGTGATCTTCGGTGGCGGGTTCGCCGCACAGGCGCTGGCGCCGAGCTTCCCGGCCTTCGCGGCGACCAACGTCCTGTCGCGGATGGGCGGCGCCCCCCAGCATCCCGTGGGCAACGGCCTCCTGGCGGAGCAGTTCCCCGAGGAGCGCCGCGGCTTTGCGATCAGCGCCCACATCAGCGGCGGGAATGTCGGCACGGTGGTCGTTGCCATCGTTGGTGCCGGGCTGATCAAGCTCCTCGGCTGGCGCTGGGTCGTCGTCCTGTTCGGCCTGCCGGCAGTGGTCGTCGCGATCGCGATCCTGTTGCTCGTCCGGGAGAGCGGCGTCGACCGCAAGGCAGCCCGCGCCCACGGCTCCGTCCGGGACGCGTTCGCCGCGGTGCTCCGCGACGCCGATCACGGCTGGATCTACCTCGCCTCGGTCCTCGGCGGTGGCGGCCGCGGCCTCGGCGTCGTGAACCTCTTCGCGCTCGCCTACCTCACGATCGTGATCGGTCTTCCCGACGCGACCTCGAACGCGATGTACGGCGCGCTGATCGTCCTGTCGGTGCCGATGCCGCTCGTCGCCGGCTGGCTCTCCGACCGAATCGGTCGGCGGCCGGTGATCATCGGCGTCTACGTCGGGGGGACGATCGCGTTCGCCGCGTTCCTCCTCGCCGGCCAGTCGCTGATCGGCCTGTGGATCGGCATCGTCCTGATGGGTCTGTTCACCTTCGCCGAATCGCCCCAGCTCCAGGCGCTCCTCGCCGACGTCGCCGACCCGCGGCTCCGCGACACGTCGTTCTCGCTGTACTTCACGCTCGCGTTCGGGGTGGGATCGTTGTGGACGTTCGTCTACGGCCAGATCACGCAGGCCCTCGGTGACGCCGCCGGGCTGCCCGTCGTGTTCGTGGTCATGGCGATCTCGTTCGTCCTCGCGGCGCTGGCCGTCATCCCGATCCGGGACGATCCCGTGGCGGCCCGCGCTGCCGGGCGACGCCCGGCGTCGTCCAGCGGTGACGGCCCGGGCGACTGATCGGCCGCGCCAAGGGCCTCTGCTATCATGCGGGCGCCCTGCGACAACGGGCATCTCGGTCGGGGCGTGGCGCAGCTTGGTAGCGCGTATCGTTCGGGACGATAAGGTCGTGGGTTCAAATCCCGCCGCCCCGACCATCTTCTCCATCCGGTCCGGCGCCGGCGACGGACGTCCCGGACGCGACCCTCACGCAAGTCTCAGCGACCGTCAGGAGGCTGACGCCGCATGCCCCGCCGCCGCAGCAGTCCTCGCCGCGCTCCAGCGCGCCCGACCTCCTACCGGGATGAGGTCGACGACTTCGACGACGACGTCGACACACCGACGTTCTCCGACCGACTGCTCCGCGCCGCCCCGTGGCTGGCGCTCCTCGCCCTCGCGGTCGGCGGTGCGGCGCTCGGCGTCGCCTGGCTGAACCGCGGCGGCGACCTCGCCGCGTGCCGGACGTCCGCGTGGACCGCGATCCCCGATCCGCGTGACCTGCCCGCGGACTGGACCCTGGGTTCGACCGACATGAATGCCAACGGGATGACGGTCTCGATCGCTGGCCCGGCGAGCGCCGACGGCGCGACCACCCAGCCGATCGTCTACGCCAGCGTGACCTGCTACGGCGACGTCGCCGCGACCGCGATGCGCCAGAACCGGGCCGCCGCCGATACGGCCGGCGCGACGATCGTCGATCGCGCGACCGGCGGCGATGCCTATGACGTCCGGAACGCCGCGACGGGCTCCGTCACCACGATCTTCCGGGTCGGCCAGCTCATCGGCCAGGTGGCGGATGCCGGAACGGCCGACCCGAGCGATCTCGCGAAGATCACCACGGCCGTCGCGCGCGCGATGGGTGATGAATCCGCGGCGGGTCGCCCGGGTTCGGCGGCACCCGGTTCGTCCGGGGGAGCGAGCGCCGAGCCCGCCGGAAGCGGCGACCTCGGCCAGGGCTCGGCGGAGCCGTCCGGCCCGGCCGCGCCGGAGCTCGAGGCGGTGATGCCGACGTCCGTCCTCGGGACGCCGCTCTCCGTCGACAGCGCCACGGGGGATCAGGCGCTCGTCGCCGATCCGGCGTCGCGCGCGTTCGCGGCCCGGCTGACGAGCCTCGGCGCGAAGGTCGCAAACGTCCAGGTCGCTCGCGCATTCGACAACACGCAGCAGGTCGACATGGCGGTCGTCGGCTTCCGGCTGCCCGGCTTCGACCCTGCGAAGCTCAAGGCGGCCGTGCTCGAGGCATGGCTCGGTGCGAACGAGGCCGGTGTCAAGCAGACGACGGTCACGCTGGGCGGGAAGCGCGTGATCAAGGTCGACTACGGCGGCGGTGGACCGATCGACTACGTCTACGCCACGCCCGATCACGTGATCGTGATCGACACGGGCGATGCGAACGCCGCGGCGGACGTCGCCTCCCAGCTGAAGTAGCGCGCCGGCGTTCCCCCGGCTACTTCTTCGGCGGCAGCGCCCGGGCGGTCGCCACGCCCCGCTCGACCCAGTCCCCGATTCGGGCGTCGTCTCCGACGTCGCCGCGGGGGATCGCGACGAATCCCTTCATCGGCTTGCCGGGCATCGGCTCGAACGGTTCGGCGCCACCGGCGATCGCGGCGTCGACCTCCGGCGCGGGCAGTCGCACCAGCCAGCGATCCCGGAACAGGCCGGTGGCCATGTTGCCGCCCACGAAGGCCGCGGGAAAGCCGAACATCTGCCGCCGCTGCGCGTCGGGGAAGCGCTCCAGGACGGCCGCGAACCGCTCGACGAGCTCGGGTGGCGACTTCGTGAATGCCGGCATCGCCCGTTCGGCCATCGGTCACCTCCTTGCTCGTCGCCCCCAGCGTCGAGGTCACGGTAGACGATCCGGCCGGCGGGGGACCACCGCGGCTCCCCGGAGACCGGCGGCGCGATGCTCCGGCGTTGACGACCGACCGATCCACCCGCGATCCTCGCGAGCGTGACGCTCGTCCTGATCGCCGTCGGTGGTGCGCTGGGGTCGGTCACCCGCTACCTCGTCGACGGCTGGGTGCTCGACCGCGTCGGCGGGACGTTCCCCTTCGGCACGTTGGTCGTGAACCTGACGGGGGCATTCGTCCTCGGCGTTCTCTCGGCGTTGACGATCGACCGGTCGGTCCTGCCGGCGGACATCCGGGCGCCGGTGATGATCGGCTTCATCGGCGCGTACACCACGTTCTCGACGCTGATGCTCGAGAGCTGGCGCCTCGTCGAGAGCGGTGAGGTCGTGGCCGGAACGGTGAACGTCCTCGGCTCCGTCGGCCTCGGCATCCTCGCCGTCCTTGCGGGGCTCACCGTGGGAAGGCTCGCGGCGTGACGATCGACGGGCCGGCGCTCCGCCTCCGGATCTACATCGGCGAGGCGGATCGCTGGCACGGCAAGCCCCTCGCCGAGGCCATCGTCCTGCGCCTCCGCGAGCTGGGCCTTGCCGGCGCGACGGTCGTCCGGGGCATCGAGGGCTTCGGTCGGAACGCCCATCTCCACACCGCCAAGATCCTCCGCCTGTCCGAGGACCTCCCGATCGTGATCGACGTCGTCGATCGCGAGGCGCGGATCCGCGAGGTGCTGCCGGAGCTCGACGGGATGGTCGGCGACGGGCTGATCACGATCGAGCCGGTGGAGGTCGTCGCGTATCGAGCCGGCGGGGCGCGGGAGACCGGTCCAAGCGAGGCGCCGCACTCGTAGCGGGTCGTCAATGTCGCGTTCGGAGATGGTCGTCGCGACGGAGGTCCGGTCGGGGCATGGTCGGCCGTCCATGTCCTCGTCGAAGGAATCCCGCGACGCTGACCGCACCTGAAAACCAGCCGTCACGATGCCGCGCGTGATCGAGACGACCTCTCCGGGCCCTGTGCCCGCGCCACCTCGCCGAGGACCGCCACATGGACCGCGACACGATCACGATCGACCCGACCGCGACGAAGCTCCGACGCGTGGGCCGTCTCGCGAGACGCCGGATGCGGATCGACGGCGACCAGCTCCGCAACGGCACTCACACGGACGGCACGCTGACGGTCGAGGTCAGCGGCCTCGGGTCGCCGGTCGCGGGTGTCCCGGACCTCTTCGAATGGGAGGCCGACCGGCCGATCGCGCTCGTCATCGTCCGAGCGGGGATCGACGGCGAGGACGTGAGCTTCGACGTCGGGCCCGCCGAGCACGGGGTCGGTCGCGCCAGCTCCGTCGGGGACGGGTCCGGGATCCGCT
>JBPYEM010000463.1:0-6078 GCA_051985205.1 Candidatus Limnocylindrales bacterium
CGCTGCGACGACCACGCTGATGATCACGGCGGCCGCCGTCGTCTTCGTCGGCGGTGCGGTCCTCACCGGCCGGCCGCTCGCGCCGTCCACCATCCCGGGAACGGCCTGGCCGCTGCTGATCGCGATCGGGTTCACGAGCACGTTCATCGCGATCCAGACGTTCTACGCCGGCGCCCGCCGGATCGGCGCTGCCCAGGCGGCGCTGATCAGCACGATCGAGCCGTTGGTGATCGTGACGCTCGCGGCCCTCGTGCTCAACGACGTCCTCGCACCGATCCAGCTCGTGGGTGCGGGGCTGATCCTCCTCGGCGTGATCATCGCCCAGACCGGCGAGCGGCCTGCGGGCTCAGCCGAACCGGCGGCGCCGCTGGACGGCGCCGTCGCGCCGCGGTCGTTCGTCGAGGGGGGTCCGGGCTAGACCGGCGTCGCGGCGGTCTGCCGGGCGTCGCAGCGGTCTGGCCGGCGTCTGGGCGGTCTGCCCGGCGTCTGGGCGGTCTGCCCGGCTCGCGTCTCCTTCAGCCGCGGACGGCAGCCAGCGAGCGTCGGGCGCCTTCGACGACGAGGGCCGCGTCCGATCCGATCCCGATGACGCTGAACCCCCGATCCCGAAGGCCGGGGACGAGCGCGGGATCGTAGATGAGGATCCCGGCGGCCTTGCCGTGAGCGCGGCAGGCGGCGGCGACGCGGTCCAGCGCGGCGGCGTACTCGGGATGGGTGAACTCGCCGGGGATTCCGAGCGAGTGGGTGAGGTCCGCCGGCCCCACGAAAAGCACGTCGACGCCGTCGATCGCGGCGATCTCGTCGGCCTCACGGAGCGCGCCCGTCGACTCGATCTGGATGATGCCCACCACTCGCTCATTCAGGCGCTTGACGTCGGCATGGCCCACGACACCCAGCCCGGCTCCCCGAACGCGCGTCGCGACGCCCCGAACCCCGTGCGGCGGATACCGCAGGTACGTGGCCGCCTCGCGGGCCTCCGCCGCCGACTCCAGCCGGGGAACCATCACGCCCCGCGCTCCCAGATCGAGGGCCCGCCCGATCCGGATCCGCTCCCCGGACTGCGGCCGCACGAACGGTGTCGTGCTGCCGCCTGCGGCGATCGCCGTGAACTGGGCCGCGAGATCCGCCTCGCTCCCCGAGCCGTGCTCGAGGTCGACGAGCAGCCAGTCGTAGCCGAGGGAGCCGCACAGCTCCGCCGATGGCGCAGAGCCGAGGTCGAGGAACAGGCCGTACAACGTCTCGCCGCCGAGCACGCGGTCGCGGAAGGACCGATCGAAGGGGTCATTCATCCGGCCTATCATGCCCGGCCGACCCACCCTCCATTCGTCCGGTCCGAGCGCCCGAAGGCCGGCGCCCGATCCGCCGAATTTTCGCCGCGACCTAGCGTCACCTTCGCGAGACCGATTCACCCGGGGAGCTCAGCCTCCCGGCCACGCCCCGCGGAAGATCGAACCGCCGAGCGGTGTGGCGGGCTCATCTACCGTAGGCGTCCAAATCGGACGCCGCGAGAGGAGCCGAAGGTGGACGTCGCTCTCGTGGAGCGCGCCCGCGCCGGGGATGAGGAGGCGTTCGCCAGCCTGGCACGTGCAGGTGGCAACCGACTCCTCGCGATCGCGTTCAGGATCCTTCGCGATCTGGGCCCGGCCGAGGATGCCGTCCAACAGACGCTCGTGCTGGCCTGGCGCGAGCTGCCGGGACTTCGCGATCCCGAGCGGTTCGACGCCTGGCTCCATCGCCTTCTCGTCCACACCTGCTACGACGAGATCCGCCGTGGCCGCCGCTGGGCGGCGACGGTCCGGGTGCTGCCGGTCGACGGACCGACGGTTCCGGACACCGCGGTCTCCGTCGTCGATCGCGACCAGCTCGACCGTGGCTTCCGGCGATTGCCGCCCGAACAGCGGGCAGTGCTCGTCCTCCACCACTACATCGGGCTGAGCCTGACCGAGATCGCCGACCAGCTCGGCCTTCCTCTGGGGACGGTGAAGTCGCGCCTCCACTACGCCATGCACGCGCTGCGGGCGGCTCTCGAAGCCGACCTGCGGCCGTCGATCGATCTCTCGCGGGAGCGGCGGGCATGAACACGAACCACGATCAGGACCGGACGATCTTCGCCTGGCTGTCCGAAGGCCCCGCGGAGCTCGCCGACCGCGTCCTCGACGCCGCTCTCGACGAGGTCCATCTGACTCGTCAGCGGCCGCGCCTGGCGCGGCCGTGGAGGACCCAACGAATGACGTCCATCCGGTGGTGGCCCGCCGTTGGCGCAGCCGCCGTCATCATCGTCGCTGTCATGGCGGTACTCGTGCTGAGACCGTCCTCGAACGTCGGCGCCGTCGCGAGCCCGTCACCTTCCGCGGCCGCCGCGCCGTCGACCGTCGCGGGTGCGGTCGGGTCGACGGGCGCCTCGCGATCCGCAAGCCCGAGCGTGGCGTCATCTCCGGCGACCTTCCTCTCCAAGGTCTACGGGTACACCGTGACCGTGCCGGCCGGATGGCTGACCACTCCCGCGACAGCCGCCTGGGACGGAATCGGGAGCCCGGGCATCGACGACGCCCACAACGACCAGTGGGACAGCGGGACCGGCCCCGCCGCGTTCGCCCGAGCGAACCCGTTCGCGGGCGACCTCGCGGCATACACGCGAGACGCGATCTCGAGGACGGCCACGTACCACGGCGATACGTGTCCTCCGACGCCGGCGAGCAACGATCCAACGACGATCGGAGAAAAGCCCGGTTCGCTGCTGACCTGGAACTGCGGGATCCTCATCAACATTGCGGTGACCGTCGACCACGGCGTCGGCTACTTCTTCGTATTCCGCGATCCGAGTGTCAAGGCCGCGACGGATCCGACCGACGGCGCGACATTCAAGTCGATCCTCGATTCGGTCCGGTTTCCGGCATGAGGCGCCGACGACGACCGCTGATCGGTGGCAGCCGTAGTTGACCGCTAGTCGGGGAACGCCTCCGGGCCGCGCTCGCTCAGCTGCCGCGTGTGCTCCTCGTGCTCCTCCGCGTCCTCGTGCGGCAGCCAGCTGTAGGGGTAGTTCGCATCGTCGAGGTCCATCGCCGCCTTCGTGATGAAGAGCGGATGGAACGTGTCGACCATGACGGCGAGCTCCTCCGTCGCGTCCTTGCCGATCGATGCCTCGACGGTGCCCGGGTGAGGGCCATGGGGGATGCCCGCCGGATGGACGGTGAAGCTGGCGATCTCGACGCCGCGCCGGCTCATGAAATTGCCGGCGACGTAGTAGATGACCTCGTCGCTGTTGATGTTCGAGTGGTTGTAGGGCGCGGGGATGGCCAGCGGGTGGTAGTCGAACTTCCGGGGCACGAACGAGCAGACGACGAAGTTCCGCGCCTGGAACGTCTGATGGACCGGCGGCGGCTGGTGGACGCGGCCGGTGATCGGCTGGAAGTCGGCGATGTCGAACCGGAACGGCCACAGGTAGCCGTCCCAACCGACGACGTCGAATGGGTGATGCCGGTAGTGGTACGCCGTGATCCGGTCCGTCGACCGGACGTGGATCACGAACTCGCCGGCGTCGTCGCGCGCCGCGCCGAGCTCCGGCGCGTGGAGATCGCGTTGCGAGTACGGCGAATGCTCCAGCAGCTGGCCGTAGTCGTTGCGATAGCGCTTCGGCGGCTCGATCTCCGACGGCGCCTCCAGGTAGAGGATCCGCTGGTCGCTTCCCGGATCCGGGTCGAGCCGCCAGGTCGTGCCGATCGGCAGCACGAGGTAGTCGCCGGGGTGGTACGGCAGGTCGCCGAAGGCCGTCCGGCAGACGCCGGTCCCCTCGTGGACGAAGAGCATCTCGTCCGCGATGCCGTTCCGATAGAACTGGTTCGGCGGCATCGCCTCGGCCGGCCGGACGACGCCGAACACCACGTCGTGGTTGAAGAAGAGCGGGATTCGACCGCTGACGACGTCGCCCTTCGGGGCGAGCCCGCGGGTCTTGGTGAGGCGGTGGCGATGGAGCCCGTCGTCGGCGGCCTCGAGCTGGATCCGCGCGACGGGCTCGATGCGGTGGGTCCGCGTGGGCGGTGTCAGGTGGTAGAGGAGCGAGCTCCGACCCGTGAAGCCTTCGACCCCGAACAGCTCCTCCGCGTAGAGGCCGCCGTCCGGTGCGAGGTGCTGCGTGTGGCGCTGGCGGGGGATGCTGCCGCGGGCGACGTAGTACATGCGCGACTGGCCTCCTCGGGCTGAGGAGGCCAGTCTAGGGCGGCCTCGGCAGTCGAGTCCCGATGGTCCTCGACGTCGATGGCCGCCGCTGTCAGGTCGGCGGCATCATCGCGTCGTCGGCGTAGTCCCAGCACGTCGTGATGTCCGGGACGAGCTCGGCGATCATCCCCGGCTCGTCGCTGAGGTAGGCACCGACACCGGCGACCGGGTCGAAGGCGTCCACGTAGCGCCGGCAGATCGCGGCGCCCGTCTCGTGGTATCCGTCCCGCGTCATTCGCATCCGGCCGCGAACCTCGATCGCGCGGTACGGGAACGCGTCCTCGGCCAGCACCACTGTCGCTCGAGCATCCCGTTCGAGCATCGCGATCTTCCGGTCGCCGTCCGGAAACTCGAAGACGAAGCGCCCGTCGCGGAACAGGTGCCAGACCGGGCGGCTGAAGACGGAACCGTCAGGCAGTCCGAGCGAGAGCACCGCCGCGAGCGGTTGTTCGAAGAGGTCCCCGAGGTCGGCCGGGGTCAGACCTCGACGCACGATCAGTCCACGCCGGGATCAGTGCGAGTCGCCCACTCCCCGGTGACGGCGTCGCGAGGCGGGGATCCTGGCGTCGCAGCCCGCCGCTCCAGGATGACCACGTCGCGCCACGCGCCGGTTCCGTCCCGGCCCAATCGCTGGTGGACGCCGAGGCGGCGGAACCCGACCCGTTCGTGGAGCGCGAGGCTCGCCGTGTTCTCGGGCAGGATGCCCGCGAGAAGCGTCCAGATCCCGCTTGCCTCGGAGTCGGCGATCATCCGTTCGAGGAGGGCCCGACCGACCCCTCGCCGTCGGGCGGTCCCCGCGACGTAGACGCTCTCCCAGGCCACGCCGCGATAGACGTCTCGGCTGGAATACCGCCCGAGCGCGGTCCAGCCGACCACGAGGCCGTCGAGCCGGGCGACGAGGCGGCAGTCGCGGCGGTGGGCCGCGTGCCAATGCGTCCAGTCGGGAACGCTGGTCTCGAGGGTGGCGTTGCCACCGGCGATCGCCTCGGCGTAGATCGCGAGCACGGCCTCCGCGTCGGCGTTCGTCATCGGCTCGACGGTGACCCGCCGGTCGGACGTGGACGCGCCCATCAGCCGCTGCGACCGCGCGCGTCCACCGGCCACTCCTCGGTCGATCCGTCCGCGCCGACCGCGACGACACGGTCGACGAGGTCGATCACCGGGCAGACGTGGTTCGGGATGACGGCGACGACCTGCCCCAGGCTGGGCCGTGACGCGCCGGCAGGAACCGACACCACGCCGTGGTAGTCGCTGAGTCGCTCGATCACGAGGTCCGGATAGCCGGCGATCGCTCCGAACCCGTCGAGCCAGTCGGCACGATCCTTCGTCAGGGCCTTGGCGCCGGCATCCAGAACCAGCCGCTCCGGGTACGTCGACACGACGGTCGCGGCAACCGCGACCGCACAGCCGTCCGCCGGCATCGCGCCGAGCGACCACTGCTGGCGGTCACCGTAGACATAGGTGCCGGCGCGGATCTCGGTCACGGGCGGCGTGGCCGCACTCAACATCGTCGGCGTCGCTCCGGCGCTCAGGACGGCGATCTCCAGGCCGGCCGCGCGGATCGCATCTGCCGCTGCGGCGAGCGTCCGGGCCTCGTCCCCGCCGGCCGGATCGCCGCCACCCGGTCGATAGCCATGACCGCCGTGGCTGAAGACGCCCGCGACAACCAGGCCGGCGTCCGCCGCAGCCCGAGCGACCTCCGCGGCGCCCAGCGGATCCGCGACGCCGGTCCGGTGGAGGCCTGGATCCACCTCGACGAGGACGCGGAGAGGCCGCGCGGCGCCGTCAACGGCTGCCGCGAGTCGCTCGGCGCCGGCCACAGAGTCGACGCCGACCGCGAACGAGGAGATCGCGTCGTGAAGC
>JBPYEM010000464.1:0-4013 GCA_051985205.1 Candidatus Limnocylindrales bacterium
CTCGACCTTCGATCTCGCCGCCTACACCCGCCACGTCGACACCGTCTTCAACCGCCTGCACTCGCTCAAGGAGGAGCCGCTTCATGCCTGAGACCCACATCGCGTCCGGAAAGATCCGCGAGCTCTACGCCATCGACGACGAGAGCCTGCTGCTCGTCGCGTCGGACCGCATCTCGACCTTCGACGTCGTCCTGCCGACGGAGATCCCCGACAAGGGCCGAGTGCTCACCGGCCTGTCGCGCTTCTGGTTCGCCAGAACCGGCGACCTGGTCGAGAACCACCTCGTCTCGGTCTCGCCCGACGACATCCCCGGCGGCGCGCCCGCCGATGCGGACGAGCTGCGCGGCCGGATGATGCTCTGTCGCCGCGTCCAGCCCCTCCCGATCGAGGTGATCGTCCGCGGCTACCTCGCGGGCTCGGGCTGGAAGGACTACGGCCGGACCGGCGCCGTCTGCGGGATCCCGCTGCCCGCCGGCCTTCGCGAGAGCGACCGGCTGCCCGAGCCGCTCTTCACCCCGTCGACGAAGGCGGAGGAGGGCCACGACGAGAACATCTCGCTCGACCAGGCCGCGGAGCTCGTGGGCCACGCCGTCGCGAACCGCGTCGCCGAGCTCGCGATCGCGCTGTACCGGCGCGGCTCCCAGATCGCCGAGCCGGCCGGGATCATCCTCGCCGATACGAAGTTCGAGTTCGGGACGGATCCCGAGACGGGTGAGCTGATCCTGATCGACGAGGTCCTCACGCCGGACTCGTCGCGCTTCTGGGACGCGTCGGACTACGAGCCCGGCCGCGCGCAGGCGAGCTTCGACAAGCAGTACGTCCGGGACTATCTCGAGACGCTCGACTGGGACAAGACGCCGCCCGGTCCGGAGCTTCCGGACGAGGTGGTGGCCGGGACGCGGGCTCGCTACGTCGAAGCCTTCGAGCGGATCACCGGTTCGGGCTTCCAGCGCTACCTCGAGGACGACGCCATCGCCGGGGTCGACGCGTGAGCCATCCCGACGGCGGGGTCGCGGGATCGATGGAGATGCGGTACGCGGTGAACGTCCGGCCGAAGCCCGGGATCCTCGATCCCCAGGGCCGGGCGGTCGAGAGCAGCCTCGGCCACCTCGGGATCACGGGTGTGAGCGACGTCCGGGTCGGGCGCCGGGTCGAGCTGACCGTCAGCGCCCCGGACGCGCTCGCCTGTCGGGCGGTCGTCGATCGGCTCGCCGAGGAGCTCCTCTCGAACCCGCTGATCGAGGCGTACGACGTCGAGGAGCTCGGCGGTTCGTCATCCGTCGTCGCCGTCCGTGCGGACGGCCGGGTCGGGGCTCGCTCGTGACGGTCCGGATCGGCGTCGTCGTGTTCCCTGGCTCGAACCGGGACATCGATGCCGTGAACGCCCTCGAGGTCGCGGGCGCGGAGCCCGTGGAGCTCTGGCACGAGCAGGCGTCGCTCGATGGCGTCGCCGCCGTCCTCGTCCCGGGCGGCTTCGCCTATGGCGATTACCTCCGCGCGGGCGTGATCGCCCGCTTCAGCCCGATCATGCGGTCCGTCGCGGCGTTCGCCGGCGACGGCGGGCTCGTCCTCGGCATCTGCAACGGCTTCCAGGTCCTGACGGAGGCGCACCTGCTGCCCGGCGCGCTCCTCCGCAACCGCGGGCTCCGGTTCGTGTCGCGGCAGATCCGGATCGCGGCGGAACGCGGCGACACGCCATTCAGCCACCTGCTCGGCGAACGCCGCCCGCTGCGGATGCCCGTCGCGCACGGCGAAGGCGCCTTCTTCGCCGACGACGCGACACTCGACGGGCTCGAGTCGTCCGGTCAGGTCCTGTTCCGCTACGTCCGGCCGGATGGTTCCGCGGCGGGCGACGAGGACGACCGGGCGAACCCGAACGGATCCCTGCGGGCGATCGCCGGCGTGACCAACGCGGGGGGCAACGTTGCCGGCCTGATGCCGCACCCGGAGACCGCGGTCGAGGCCGTCCTCGGGAGCGACGACGGCCTCGGCATCATCGCCTCCTTCGTCGAGAGCGCGGCCGCTCGGGCTCAGCCGGACCGCCCGATCCTCGTGGCCGCCGGCTGATGGCGATGACGCTCGAGCCTGACGTCGCCGCGGACCGCCGGCCGCCCGAGCCGCTCCACCGCCGGCTCGGGGTCACGGACGACGAGCTCGCGGCGATCCGCGATCGGCTCGACGGCCGCGACCCGAACGAGCTCGAGCTCGCGATGTTCAGCGTGATGTGGAGCGAGCACTGTTCGTACAAGAGCTCGAAGCCGCTCCTGCGGACGCTGCCGACGGGCTCCGTCGCGGACGGCGTGGTCGCCGGCCCGGGCGAGAACGCCGGGGTGATCTCGATCGGCGATGGGCTGGCGGTCGCGTTCAAGATCGAGTCGCACAACCACCCGAGCGCGGTCGAGCCGACCCAGGGCGCCGCGACAGGCGTGGGCGGGATCCTGCGCGACATCTTCACGATGGGGGCCCGGCCCGTGGCGGTCCTCGACGCTCTCCGCTTCGGCGACCCGGCCGATCCTCGGACTCGCCACCTCGTCGATGGCGTGGTGAGGGGCGTCGGTGGGTATGGCAACTGCGTCGGCGTCCCGACGATCGGCGGCGAGCTCGTCTTCGACCCGTCGTACGGAGGCAACCCGCTCGTCAACGTGATGGCGATCGGCGTCCTCGACGAGGCGGACCTGACGCGCGCAGCGGCTCCCGGCCCGGGCAACCTCGTCGTGCTCTTCGGGTCGACGACGGGACGCGACGGGATCGGTGGGGCCAGCGTCCTGGCGTCGGCGACGTTCGGCGAGGATGACCCGTCGAAGCGACCTTCGGTCCAGGTCGGCGATCCGTTCGCGGAAAAGCTCCTGATCGAGGCGTCGCTGGAGCTGATCCGGCGCCGGCTCGTCGTCGGTCTGCAGGACCTCGGGGCGGGCGGGATCACGTGCGCGACGTCCGAGACGGCGGACCGGGCGGGCACCGGGATGCGGATCGACCTCGATGCGATCCCGCGCCGCGAGCCGGGCATGGCGCCGTTCGAGGTGATGATCAGCGAGTCGCAGGAGCGGATGCTCGCGATCGTCGAGCCGAACCAGTTCGATGCCGTCCGCGAGGTCTGTGAACGCTGGGGCCTCCCGGTTGCCGTGATCGGGCGGGTGACGGACGACGGCGACATCACGATCGTGGTCGGAGCTGACCGGGGCACGGTCGACGAGCTCGCCCGGATCCCCGCTCCTGCGCTGACGAGCGACGCGATCGTCCACCGCCGCGTCGCGTCGCCGCCGGTGCGCCGTCGCGCGGCGCCGGCGCCGGGCGCGCCGCCGACCGCCTCGGACGCGCTTCCCGAGCGGGGCATGGACCCGGGCGCGGTCCTCGTCGCGCTGCTCGGGTCCGCGAACCTCGCCAGTCGGCGCGCCGTGTTCGAGCAGTACGACTCCACCGTCCAGGCGAACACCGTCGAAGGCCCCGGACACGGGGCGGCGGTCATCCGGATCAAGGGCACGACGAAGGCCCTCGTCGCGACCACCGACGCGAACCAGGCGCTCGGCGAGCTCGATCCGTGGCTCGGCGCGGCGACGAGCGTCGCGGAGGCGACGCGCAACGTCGCGGTCACCGGGGCGCGGCCGCTCGGCGTGACGAACTGTCTGAACTTCGGTGACCCCACCCGGCCCGAGGCGTTCTGGCAGCTGAGCGAGGCCGTTCGGGGGGTCGGCGACGCCTGCCGGGCGCTCGGCCTGCCGGTCACGGGTGGCAACGTCTCGCTGTACAACGAGTCGCCTGGGGGCGCCATCGCCCCAACGCCGGAGATCGGCGTCGTCGGACTGCTGGGCGACGTCGCGACCGTCGTGCGGCCGGGATGGCGAGCCGCCGGCGACGCCATCCTGCTCGCCGGGGAGACGACACCGGGCCTCGCCGGCAGCGCGTACGCGGAGCTGGCCGGCCTCGCCGCGGAGGACGGGCCGCCCGCGCTGGACCTGGGCCGCGAGCGAGACCTCCAGGCGTTCCTCGTCGAGGCCGCTCGCGGCGGCCTGTTG
>JBPYEM010000465.1:0-2315 GCA_051985205.1 Candidatus Limnocylindrales bacterium
CCTTATCGGCAGTGACCGAGAGGACAGCCACGGAGCCCGGAGGGACTCCGGCATAGGTTGCGACGGCAGCGCGGGTTCGACGCCTCCCGGTTCGTTCGCCGGCAGGACCGTTCGGCGCCCAGATCGGGCGATCGGCGCCCGTTCATGACTGTGAGCGTCCGTTAGCGAGGATTTGATCCGTCGAGGCCTGCGCGGTCGCGGAGCTCGTCGATCTTCTCGGACGCTTCGGCCTTCGTCAGGTTGTCCGGGACGTCCTCGCCGGTTCTCCGGCCGAGCGTCGCCAGGTACGACGCCTGCGCACCGGTCATCGGCTCGTCGCCGGTGACCCAGTCCTCCGGGTCCTTCTCGAGGCCAGGCCGACCTTCCGGGGACGGCACGTCGGGCTGGTCGTGTTCTCGTTCGGTCATGGTGGCCCTCGCTTCTTGGAGCTCAGTGCTCAATTTGACCGAACCCTAATCGAACGGGCGTTCCAACTCGAATCGGAACGAGCCGCCGGCCTTGCACGCGCGCGACACCGGGTCAGATCGGCGTCCGATCGAGCATCGCGTCGAGGATCGGGCGGATCGACGCCGCGGCCAGCGACAGGTGGCCATGGTCGTCGAGGAGATGGGCGCGGACGTTGCCGACGCGGGCCGCCAGCCAGCGGCCGTGCGCAGCCGGCACCATCGTGTCCTGGGCGCCCTGCCAGAGATCGACCGGGACGCGGTTCGCCGCGACGTCGAAGCCCCACGGGCGGATGAACGCGAGGTCGTCGTCGAACCAGCCCCAGATGCCGGTCGACAGGCCGAGCCTGACGTCCCTAGCAATCGCCTCCGCGTACGCGCCGGTGAGCGCCGCCCGGTCGACCGGCGGTGCGAGACCGCCGAGCGCTTCCGCGATCTCGGTGCCGGTGACAGCCGCGTACGTCGGGGCCGCCGCTTCGAGAAACGCTCGGAGCTCGTCCGGACCCGCGAAGGCTGCGCCGAACTCGTCGACGTTCTCCTGCGCCATGCCGTCGAGGAACGCCAGACCGTCGCCGCCGAAGGGGCCGACGCCGGCGATCGTCGTCGCGGCGACGATCCGCTCGGGCAGGAGCGTCGCGCAGGCGAGCGTGTGTGGTCCGCCACCAGACGCTCCGATCGTGTAGGCCCGCTCTGCGCCGAGGTGATCGAGGACCGTGCGAGCGTCGTCGACGACGGACGCGACAGATCGGCCGACGCGGCGGCTCGAGCTCGCGTAGCCCGGGCGCGCGAAGGCCACATACCGCAGACCCCGTTCGGCGAAGGCATCGAGCTCGTCCTGACCCGCGACGCCGCCGCCGGGCGTGCCGTGGTGCGCGAGGACGACGACGCCCGAAGGATCGCCGCCGAGCCTCGCTTCGAGGACCCGGCCGTCAGCGGTGGCGATCGTGATGACGTCGACCACGGCCGAAGGATGCGCTCCCGGCTCGGTCCCACGCGGGCCCTTCGGGCACCCCTCCCCCGTTGCCGGATCGGCGGGATCAGCGGCTGGTCACACCGATCCGGTCGCGGTATGCGAGCTCACCGCCGAGCCAGCCGGTGACGAGGAGGATCGTCGCGATCGTCGCCGAGATCGCGACCCCGCCATCGGTGACCGCCCGTCGCTCGTCGCGGCTGCGCAACGCGAGGCTCCGGAGGGCCAGCCCGAGGACGGCGAGGTTGCCGGCGCCGTGGACCCAGGCGGATCGATGGCGGCGGATCCGGCCGCGGCCGGTGAAGTCGAGCGCGCCGAGCGATCCGGCGAGGACGCCGGTGGCGAGGCCGGCGGATGTCAATAGCCGTGCGCCGCGGGCCCAGAAGCGGTCATGGGTCCGGAGGTAGGCGAGATCGGCCACGAATGCGCCGACGAAGGCACCGATCGGGAGCGGCACGAGCACCGGGTGCAACGGATGACCGTCCACGGCGGCGACGGCCTCGACCGGGCGTCGGTCGAGCTCGGCGACAGCCGTGTCGTCGGGGATCGGCGCCACGGTGTCGGCCAGCTCCGGCGGGACATCGGGGTCCGTTCGGAGCGACGAGTCGTGATCGGCGCCAGAACCACCTCGGCCGACGTGATGCAACCCCGGTCGCCCGGGTCGGTCGAGGCGCTCCGGCTCCTCGTCCGCGATCGCGTACGCGTCGAGCATCGCCGGCCACGTGTCGTCCGGTTTCCAGGCCACCGTGCGGTCGATCCCGAGCTCGATCGCGTTCATCTCGTCCGTGGCAGGCCTCCGTTGCGTGCTCGGAGTGTCCGAGCGAGGGCGTTCCGCGCGGTCGCCGTCGAACGGCCCGTCCCTTGCGCGCGTGTCGCGAAACGCCCTGCTCCAGAACCAGCCT
>JBPYEM010000466.1:0-5403 GCA_051985205.1 Candidatus Limnocylindrales bacterium
TGATCCCGACGGGGTCGACGAACCCGGAGGCCGCGGCCAAGTTCGGCATGTACCTCATGACCGACCCGCCGTCGAAGACGATGGACATCCAGAACGCGAGCGTGCCGCAGTTGACGTCGCTCCTCACGGATTCGACGCTCACGGCGATTCCGCACGAGAAGACGTTCCTCGGCGTCGTGAACCACAAGGACGCCTGGGTGACCCCGATGATCTCCGTGTACGGGCAGCTCCACGACCAGCTCGCGAGCGCCCTCAGCGCGGTCACGACCGGTGGGGCCGACCCGCAGAAGGCGCTGAACGACGTGGCCAGCCAGGTCCAGGGGCTGCTCGACCAGCAGGGGCCGTAGCGCTTGGTCGCTGGTTCCCCGAGAACCGCGCGCAAGCCTTCAGCCGCCGCCTCGTCCACCGGACGGGGCGGCGGCTCCGTTGTGCCACCCCTCGCGCACGACCTTCGCGTCGAGCGTGAGACGGATCCGATCGGCGTTGACCAGCCGCGCCCGCGGCTCTCCTGGCGTCTCGTCCTCGATGCCGGGGCGTCGTCGCAGGCGTCGGCCGAGATCCAGGTCGCGACCCGGCCGTCGTTCCGTTCGGCGGCGATCACCTGGTCCGGCGAGGTGACGGGGCGAGAGGCGTCGATCGCCTACGACGGCCCGGCGGTCTCGTCACGCGAGCGACGTCACTGGCGCGTCCGCATCACCGACGACCTCGGCCGAACCGGTCCATGGAGCGTGCCGGGATCGTGGGAGATGGGCCTGCTCGACCCCGGCGACTGGGTGGGACGCTGGGTCGGCTGGATCGATCCGACCCGGTCGAGCTGGTCGTCGCGGAGCCCGCTCCTGCGGCGGTCGTTCCGCCTCCGGGGCGCGCCGCGCCGCGCGCGGGCGTACGTCACTGCGCTGGGGTTCGTCGAGCTCCGGATCAACGGGACCGTCGTCGGCGACGACCGGATGGCTCCCGGCTGGACCGACTACCGGCAACGGATCCAGTACGCGACCGCGGACATCGGCGGCCTCCTCCGCCGCGGCGAGAACGTCGTGGCGGCGAGGCTCGGCCGCGGCTGGTTCGCCGGGGAGATCGCCTCGTTCGGGGCGGAGCAGTACGGCGACGTCCCGGCGTTGCTGGTCCAGCTCGAGATCGGACTCGCAGACGGCCGCCGCGTGGCCGTCGCGACCGATCCGGCGTGGCGCGCCAACGCCGGACCGCTCGTGTCGGACGATCTGCTCCTCGGCGAATCGATCGATGCCCGCGACGAGCCGGCGGGCTGGGTCGAGCCCGGCTTCGTCGATGACGACTGGCAGCCCGTGACGCTCCGTGCCGGACCGGGCGGGCGCCTGGTCGCCGCGCGCGACCCGGGCGTTCGGATCGTCGCCGAGCTGCCAGCCCGCACGATCACGACGATCGTCCCGGGTCGAGTCGTGATCGACGTCGGGCAGAACCTCGCCGGCCACCTCCGGATCCGGACCGCGGCGCGCGCCGGGTCGACGATCACGGTCCGCCACGCCGAGGTCCGCGACGACGCCGGCGAGCTGTACGTCGCGAACCTCCGGAGCGCGAAGCAGACGGACACCTACACCTTCCGCGGCGATGCGGACGAGGTCGTCGAGCCGCGCTTCACCTCGCACGGGTTCCGATATGCGGAGGTCAGTGGCCTCGCCGGCGCGCTGGCGCCGGAGCAGGTCACCGCCGTGGTGGTCAGCTCGATGGGTCCCGAGATCGGCTCGTTCGCCTGCTCGGACGAACTCGTGAATGCCATCCACCGCAACGTCGTGTGGGGGATCCGGGGCAATCTCGTCGGCCTCCCGACGGACTGTCCCCAGCGCGATGAGCGTCTCGGTTGGACCGCGGACGCGGCCGCGTTCGCCCCGAGCGCGCTGTTCCTCGGCGGTGACGCGGCGGCGCTGTTCGAGCGCTGGCTGGTCGACCTCGCCGATGCGCAGCTGCCGTCCGGCGCGTATCCGGACGTCGCGCCGCGAGTCGGCATCACGGGCGCCGGCAACACGGGCTGGGCTGACGCCGGTGTGCTGGTCCCCTGGACGGTCTTCCGGCAGACGGGCGACCGGCGCGTCCTGGAGCGCCAGTACGACTCGATGCGCCGGTACGTCCGCTTCCTCGACGCCGACCACGCCGACGGGATCCGCCATGGCGGTCGGTACGGCGACTGGCTCGCGCTCGAGGGCCCCACGAGCCTGGAGCTGCTCGGCACGGCCTATCTCGCGCACGCCGCCAGGTCGTTCGCCCGGATCGCGACGCTGCTGGGCCACGACGACGACGCGGCCGAGGCCAGCGCCCTCGCGAAGCGGGCGACGAACGCGTTCCGGCGGCGATTCCTGACGCCGACCGGGTCGCTCGTGCAGGAGACGCAGGCGGCCTACGCGCTCGCGATCGCCTTCGATCTCGTTCCACGTCACCGGCGGCGGGCGGCCGCCGACCGGCTCGCCGCGCTGATCGAGGCTGCCGGCGGCCATCTGCTGACGGGGTTCCTCGGGACGACCGTCGTGCTCGAGGTCCTCTCGGACCACGGTCATCACGAGCTCGCGACCCGGCTGGTCCGCCAGGACACGTTCCCGAGCTGGGGCTTCCAGGCCCGCCACGGGGCGACGACGATGTGGGAGCGCTGGGACGGCTGGACGCCCGACCGCGGCTTCGCCGATCCGGGGATGACCTCGTTCAACCACGCTGCCTTCGGCTGCGTGGCGGACTGGCTGCACGAACGCCTCGCGGGGCTCGCGCCCGGCGCGCCGGGGTTTCGGACGATGCTCGTTCGGCCGGAGCCCGCGGCCGGCATCGATTGGGCCCGGGCCAGCCACGAATCCGCCCACGGTCGCCACGCCGTCGAGTGGTCGACGATCGGGGGCCGTCTCGAGATCGGCCTCGACGTGCCGCCGAACACGTTCGCCGAGGTGATCCTGCCCAGGGGCTTCCGGGGCGTTCGGGTCGACGGGCGCCGTCAGAGCGCGGCCGGGGCGCTCCACCTCACCTGGGGGCGCCACGTCATCCAGGCGGACCGCTGACGATGCCGCCCCATCCGACCGGTTCGGAGCCGTGGGATCGCCCGGCGCCCGCGGCACGGGCCTTCCGCAGCGAGGCCATCGAAGGACGGATCCGGGCCGCGTCGGCCCGGATCGCGGATCCGGGTCTGCGGCGGCTGTTCGAGAACACGCTCCCCAACACGCTCGACACGACGATCGTTGCCGGTGGAACCGACACGCGACCGGATACGTTCGTGCTGACCGGCGACATCCAGGCGATGTGGCTCCGGGATTCGGCCGCACAGCTCTCGCCGTATCTGTCGTCCGTCGGAGGCGATCGTGAGCTGGACCGCCTGCTCCGAGGGGCGATCCACCGCCAGAGCGATCAGATCCTGCTCGACCCGTACGCGAACGCCTTCCTCCGCACTCCCGACGAGCCGAGCGAATGGGCAGGCGACGAGATCGAGATGCGGCCGGGCGTCCACGAGCGGAAGTGGGAGCCGGACTCCCTGCTGGCGTTCCTGCGTCTCTCGGCCGGCTACTGGCGCGCGAGCAGGTCGCTCGTCCCCTTCGACGAGGCATGGCGGGCGGCCGTCCTTCGCGTCCTCGACACCATTCGCGTCGAGCAGCGTCTCGATGGCGAGAGCCCGTACCGGTTCCGGCGTCCGGACGGCGACCCGACGGATTCAGTGCCACGCGACGGGCTCGGTGCTCCGACCCGGCCCAACGGCATGGTCCATGGCGCCTTCCGGCCCTCGGACGATGCGATGGCTCTGCCGCTGAACGTCCCCGGAAATCTTGCCCTGGCGGCCGCGCTGGAGGCGGCGGCGCCGCTGATCGAGGCGCTCAGGGAGCCCGCGGGCGCGCGCGAGGCGGCCGGTCTTGCGGCCGCGATCCGCGCCGGCGTCGCTCGCGATGGGGTCGTCCGGACCGCCGCGGATGGCTCGGCGGTCTGGGCGTACGAGGTGGCTGGGCTCGGCGGCCGGGTCCTCATGGACGACGCGAACGCACCGAGCCTGCTGTCGCTGCCGATCTTCGGCGGCTGCGGGGTTTCCGATCCCACGTACCTCGCCACCCGCCGCTCGATCCTCTCCGGCGCCAATCCCTGGTGGTTCCGGGGTCGCGCGGGGGAGGGGATCGGCTCGCCCCATACAGGTCCGAACCGCGTCTGGCCGATCGCGATCGCGGTCCGGGGCCTGACTGCCGCGACTGACGCGGAGCGTCTCGACGCCGTCCGCCAGCTCGGGACGACGCATGCCGGAACGTTCCTGGCCCACGAGTCGTTCGACGTCGACGACCCGACGTCCTTCAGCCGATCCTGGTTCGCCTGGGCGAACACGCTCGTCGGCCAGCTGCTCGAGCGGGCGGCGCTGGACGGACTGCTGGCCTGAGCCGGACTCCGGAGACCGCCGTCAACCGACCCGCTTCAGCTTGCCGGTCCGCCGAGCGTGGAGCTCCGCCCGGCCGAACGCCCACAGGCTGAACGGGATCAGGACGAGCCCCAGGACGACCAGCGGCCAGATGTCGTGGCCCAGATCGCGGAGGGCGGCGCCGTCGGTCAGGCCGGCCCGCACGCCGTCGAGAACGTACGTCGCCGGCGAGAGATGCGAGAGCACCTGCATCCAGCCCGGCAGCACGCCGATCGGGTAGTACACGCCGCTCACGAGGAGCAGGCTGGACTGGACGACCGACGTCATCTGGGCGCCGCGCTCGACGTAGAGCAGCGGCAGGATCGCCGCCAGGATCCCGACGCCGACCAAGCTGAACGAGCCGAGGCCGATGAAGGCGAGGGCCGTGGCGGCGTTCGCCTTCGAGAGGTCGATCTGGGGGAAGAAGAGGACCATCACGACGAAGATCGCCGCGGTGTGGATCAGCCCGTAGACCATCGCGTAGGCGACCTGGCCGATCAGCCGCGTCGACCGCCGGATCGGCGCCATCATCGTGTACTCGAGCGTGCCCTCCCAGCGCTCGACGGCGATCGTCTCCGCGATCCAGCCGAAGACGACCGACAGGTAGTTCCAGAAGATCGCCCCGACGATCAGCGCCAGCACCAGCCGGTTGCTGCCCTGGTCCACGCCGATGAGCGAGACGGACAGCGCGCTCGCGACGGAGTAGACGAGGAAGGCGGCCTCCCAGGGCCATGTCCGCCGGGTGAGGAAGAAGTTCCGCTCCGCGAACGCGTACGAGGCCCGGAGGTCGTCGCCGAACCGCGTCACGAGATCGCCTCTTCCGCGTCCTCGGCGACGTCGTCGTCGAGCGATCGGCCGGTGTGGGCCATGAAGACGTCCCAGAGCGTCGCGGGCCGCCCGAGGCGCTCCGACGCGGTCGCGAGCAGGCCGGCCGGTGAGTCCTCGGCGACGACCCGGCCGCCATCGAGGATCGTGATGCGATCCGAGAGCTGTTCCGCTTCCTCGAGGTCGTGCGTCGTGAGGAC
>JBPYEM010000467.1:0-2070 GCA_051985205.1 Candidatus Limnocylindrales bacterium
CGGCTGGTACGGCAGGATCCCGAGCTCGGCGAACTCGCCATGGCGGATCTCGTGGGGGATCTTGCCCGGCTCCATGTCCCGTTCCGGATCGTCGCCGGTCGCCTGCATGGCCCCGAGCCGCCGCAGCGCACCGGCCGCGAACTCCGGGTAGCCGGAGATCGCCTGCATCGAGACGACGAGCGTGTCCCGGCCGAACAGGGTCACGAACCAGGGCACGCCGGCGGCGGGAACGTAGACACCGCGCTCGAAGCTGGAGTCCTCCAACCGCAGCGCGTCGAGGTCACGGACCGCCTGGGCCCACGTCCGGTTGACCGTCGCGTTCGGTGTCTCGGGGGCCACGTGCGGAAGGGTCGGCCGGCCGCCGGGCCGGCGGGTCTCGATCGCGTTGCAGGGCAGTGTCGCGGGTCGGCGACGCCCGGCGCGGGCACCGGCCGGATCCGTGAGCGGCAGCCACTTCAGGCATGTATGCCAGACGTCCTTCGGGGCGATCTTCGCGACGAAGACGAGGCGGCCGTTGGCGTACTGGACCGGCGAATCCGCCTTCTCGACCTCGACGATCAGCTCGCGATGGAACGGGCCGTTGGCATAGGTCGTCCGCAACCGACCGCTGGACCGGAACCAGCGGGTGTTCAGCTGGCCCCGTCGGACGATGTCGGCGCCGCGGACCTCGAAGATGTCGGCGAAGTCGGAGTCGATCGCGACCTCGATCGTCAGCCGGATCGCCCGCCGGGCGTAGTTGACGATGTCGAGGTCCTCGTGGACGCCCTCGCTGATCGTCCGGTCGAGGCGGATCGACAGCGACTGGCGGTCGATGGGGCCGACGTCGTCCACCAGCCGCTCGTTCGTGAACTCGAACCGGGACGAGAAGAACTGGATCGGCCCGGAGTTGAGGAGCATCGGCCGGCGGCCGTTGATCCGCAGCTCGTAGCCGGAGATGAACCGCGTGTCCCGGGCGAAGAAGCCGTCGTCCGCCGCACCGAGGATCCGGCCATCCGGCTCGCAGACGACGAAGCGGTCATCCCGATTGATCGTGATCGACGCCTGGCCGACCTGGATCGGAAAGGTCATTCAGCCGATTCTGACAGCCAACCGGCGATCCGGGCCTTGCCGGAGCCTCGCAAATTCGGTCGGTTACGCCTCGTTCGCGCCGAGCATCTGGCCCGTCTGGTCGCCTTCCCGGAGCGTCGCGCCGCCCTCGAACGTCGTCCGCATCGGCACCTCGTGGAGGAACACGACGAGGACCGCCGCGATCGCGGCCGCGATGATCCCCACCCAGAAGGTGCTCGCGATCGCGATCGAGAGCGCCTCGTGGATGCCTTGGACGATGTTCGGGACGAGTGGCTCCACCACCGGCTTGAGCGCGTCCGGCGTGCCAGCGAGGATCTTCGCCCCGAGATCGCCCGTGCCCGTGAGGTCGATCTGGCCGGCGCCACCGCTGGCAGCGAACGCATCGACCATCGGCTTGGGCACGCCCGCCGCGACGAGCTGCGTCGGGATCTCCGACTTCACCCGCTCCGCGAACAGCGTTCCGGCGATCGTCAGACCGATCGTCCCGCCGATCTGCTGGAAGAACGTCAGCCCGCTCGTCGCCGCCCCGATCCGGTCCGGCGAGACCGCGTTCTGGACGATCAGCGTGAAGATCGCGAACGACGGCCCGATCCCGAGACCGGCCAGCGCCATCCACAGCCAGAGGACGGGTCGATCCGTGGTGGACCGGAGGTTCGTCATCAGGAAGAGCGCGACCGCGAGCAACGCGAGCGAACCGACCATCAGCCACTTGTATCGGCCGACGCGAGCGACGATCTGGCCGGACATCGTCGCGGAGACGATCAGGGCGACGAGCAGCGGCAGGAGGCTGTAGCCGGAGACGGTGGCGCTCTCCCCGGCGACGGTCTGGAACCAGCGCGGCAGGAAGATCACCGCGGTGAGGAACCCGAAGCCCGCGAAGAACATCGCCGCGGCGGAGATGGTGAACGTCCGGAGGCGGAACAGGGCGAGCGGGACGATGGGGTCCGCCGCCCGCGACTCGATCCAGACGAAGGCCGCGCCAAGGACGATGCCGAGGAGCAT
>JBPYEM010000468.1:0-4293 GCA_051985205.1 Candidatus Limnocylindrales bacterium
CGGCCCGACGGCGGTTTCGGCCGCCCGTCGCAGTCGCCGCCTGCGGTTCGTCATCCGTCCGGCGTCCCGACCCGTGGGCGACCGGCGTATCGGAGACCGTTTTCCCGTGCAACCCCGCCTCGTCCGGGTCCCAGCCGCTCGGCCCCGCAGGATCCGCCGCATCGGGCCCCACCGTCGCCGCGACTGGCTCGCCGCGCTCGTCGGTCTCGTGCTCGTGGCGGCGACGCTCGGTAGCGCGGCGGTCGCGGTGAATGCCTTCGGCGCCGCCAACCTCTTCGACCGGGTCGTCGCGAAGATCGACCGGACCCTGCACCCCGCCCCGGATCGCGCGACCGTCCCGACGATCACCGTCACGCCGGAACCCGCGACGCCGTCGCCGGTGCTGACCCCCGCGCCGACGCTCGCCTCGTACCCGGCAGGCGAATCGGCACCGCCGCCCACGCCGACGCCGACTCCCGTCCCGCGCGTGCCGATCGACGTCGACATCGTCGCCCATCACGGACCCGAGTTCGCCCACGAGCTCAAGGACACCTGGTGCTCGCCGGCCGGCGTCACGACCGCCCTGGCGATCCTCGGCCTCGGCGCGCCGACGGATGCCCGGGAGACGGAGATCGCCGGGCGGATCCACGAATGGGACAGCTATGCCGACAGCCACAACGGCGACTGGGGCCCCGGCGCGATGGCCCTCGCCCTGGCGGCGTATGGCGCGCCAGGCTACAGCGTCGTCGCCTACGAGACGCGGAGCGACGCGCTGCGTGGCGCCGCGAAGGCGATCCTCCAGACGAACTCGCCGGCGATCCTCCTCGCGTGGCGCGGCGCCCACACCTGGGTGATGACCGGGTTCCGGGCGAACGCCGATCCGCGCCAGTTCAACGACGCGACCGTCACCGGGACCTACATCGACGACCCGTGGTATCCGTGGGTCTCCTCGATCTGGGGCCCGTCGGACAAGCCCGGAACGTTCCAGAACAACGCGGAGATGATCCGGAACTTCCTGCCCTGGAAACGGCCGGAGGGTCTGTACAAGGACCGCGACGGCAAGTTCATCGTCCTGATCCCGACGCAGCCGAGGCCGTGACCTTCGGGTCGTCGCGGGCGTCGAGTCCCGCCGAGGATGCCCGTCGAGCACGCCGCGCCAGGCCGATCGACAGGATCGTGAGCCTGACGATCCCACCGATGACGTAGGCGGCCGCGATCCCCGCCGCGCCGAGGACAGGAACCGTCAGCTGCGCCGCAAGCACGAGGGCCGCGAGCCCGGCGAGGGAGCCCGCGACCTGCCAGAGGGTGTTGTGGGTCGCGTAGAGCGCTCGCGACAGCGGATAGGAGAGGCTGTCGACCGGGATCGACAACGTGAACGCGACGAGCAATCCGGCGGTGAGGTCCACGGCCGCTCGATCGAACCGGCCGCCGCCCAGGAGGGCCGCCACGAGCGGCCGGGCGAGGACGGCCAGGCCGACCGCCGCGATCGCGGTGAGCACGCCGATCGTCACGATGTTGCGGGCCGCGAGGCGGCGAAATCCCGGGCCGTCGCCGGACGCCCATGCAGCCGAGAGCGTCGGGAACGCGGCGACCGAGAAGGCGATCGCGATCAGCTGCACCGGCACGAACTGGTAGTCGAGGACGAAGGACAGGGCCGAGGCGGTGCCGACGCCGATCCCGGTCGCGAGGACGGTCAGGAATGCGACCGTGACCGGATCGATCGGGTAGCTGAGCATCCGCGGCAGCATCAGCCGCAGGAACTCGCGGAACTCCGTCGTCCGGAACGCGAACCTGGGCTGGATCGGAAACCCGGCCCGAACGGCCGCGATCGCGCGCGTCGCCAGGTGGGCGGCCGCCCCGGCCACCGCGCCCCACGCCGCGCCGGCGATGCCGAGGGCAGGCCCCAGCAGCGCGACACCCAGGACGATCCCGCTCGTGTAGACGATCGGCGCCAGGCCGTACGCCAGGAACCGGCGGCGAGCGACGAGGACCTCGCCCAGCGCCATCGACGCGGCGAACAGCAGCTGGGCGAGGCAGTTGATCCGGACCAACTCGACGTAGAGCGCCCGGGTCGGCGCGTCGAAGGCGGACCACACCGTCTCGGCGACCCACGGCGCCGCGACGAACAGGGCGACGAGGGCGATCGCGATCGCGGCGATCGCCCCGGTGAGCACCGTCTGACCGAAGGCGCGGGCGCGATCCGTGATGGCGGACTCGGCGCCGTCGTCGCCAACGGCCTCGGATGACGCCGACAGCCGCAGGAAGATCGGCACGAACGGCGCCGACAGGCCCGCACCGACGAGGATGTCGAGGGCGATCTCGGGGATGCGGAAAGCGGCGTTGTAGGCGTCGAGCTGCGCGCTCGCGCCGAACTCCGAGGCGAAGATCCGGTTCCGGACGATGCCCGCGGCGAAATAGCCGACGGACAGCACGGACAGGAGCAGGGCGCCCTCGGGCAGGAACTGCGCGGTCAGGCGACGAAGGCGGTCGAGCGTGGGAATCGGTCCCTCCCCCTGGTCCGGACGACGCTCGGACGGTCCGTCGGGCCGGCGTGCGACGAGCTACCGCCGCCGGATCAGTGGCCAGGTGGCCGCCTGGACGAGCAGCCCGACTGCCGAGGCAACGAGGAATGCCCTCGGGATGCCCAGGCTCGGCAGCAGCAGGTCCAGGGTCAGGAAGAACGCCCCGAAACCGACGAGCCCGGTGGCGAGTCCCCGCAGCACCTGCGCTGCGGCGCCCGAACCACGCGTGACATGGGCGAAGGTGGTGAGCACGGAGCCATAGACCGGGAAGGTCGCGAGGACCCCGCTGACTCGACCGCCGAGGAACGGCGCAAGCGAGCTGATCGCGACCACGAGGATCGTCGCGACGACGACCCGCGCCGGGATGTCCCACGTCGGCGGCGGCGCGGCGAGGTTCGATGCCGTCTCGCGCGCTCCGATCGCAGCGAGGAAGGCGACGATCGCGACGATCAGCCCAAGGTAACCAAGAACGGGTGCGACGTCCGGAACCGCGAACCCCACGCCGAGGAAGCACGCCGTCGCCAGCGCGAGACTCGCTCGCCAGTCGACCCGGGTGCTGGCGAAGGTGTAGGCCGCGGCGAACGCGACCTGGCCGATGGCGCCGACGAGCGCGCCGTCGGCCACCTGCCGCGCGATGTTCGGCCCTGCCTCGATCGCGACGAAGAGCGCGATGGGCCCGGAGGTGAGCGGGAGCGCGACGAGCCAGCCGCTCATCGCCTCACCCCAGCGCCGACCAGCCGCGCTCGTCGAGGCGACCAGCAACGGCGTCAGGACCAGTTTCGGTGCGAGGGTGTTCAGGGCTCGCGTCCGTTCATCGAGCGTCCGACTGTTCGGTCTCCGCAAGCTTCTTCCGGGCGGTCTCGCGGGCTCGCATCGGATCGCTCTTGCCGACCTGCGGCGTCGGGTTCGGGTTCCGTCGCGGTCGGCCGGCCTGCCGTTCCGCCGTTCGAGCCTCGGCCCGCGCCGCCTGGCGGCCGGCGATGGTCGCCTCGTAGCCCTGCTCCGTGGGCAGGTAGTAGCGCCGCCCCGTGAGCTCGTCCGGCAGATACTGCTGATCCACATCGGCCCCTTCGAAGTCGTGTGGATATCGATAGCCGACGCCGATCCCGTGGGTCTTCATCCGGCGGTCGCCCGCATTCCGGAGATGGAGCGGAACCGGCAGCGACCCCCGCGACTCGACGTCGCCGGCGGCCGCGAAGTAGGCCATCCCGGAGCGGTTCGATTTCGGCGCAGTCGCGAGGTAGGTCGTTGCCTGGGCGAGGGCGTACTGCGCCTCGGGGAGCCCCACGTGGTCGAGCGCCTGGGCTGCCGCCACGGCCACCTGGAGCGCCCGCGGGTCGGCGTTGCCGATGTCCTCGGAGGCGCTGATGATCAGCCGCCGCGCGATGAAACGCGGGTCCTCTCCCGCGGCGATCATCGACGCGAGCCAGTAGAGCGCTCCATCCGGGTCGTTGCCGCGGAGGCTCTTGATGAAGGCCGACACCGTGTCGTAATGGCCGTCACCGGCACGGTCGTAGGCGAGAACCTTCTGCTGGGCGGCCGCTTCGACGTCCTCCAGACTCGGCGACACGCGACCCGCCGGATCCTGGCGGCCCTCGGCCTCGGCGAGGGCGACCGCGCCTTCGAGGACGTTCATCGCCGTGCGCGCGTCGCCGCCGGCGAGCGAGATCAGGTGGTCGAATGCCGCCGGTTCGACGACTACACCGCCGTCCGGGCCGAGATCGCCGGCGAGCCCGCGCTCCGGGTCCTCGAGCGCCCGCCGCACGACCGTCGCGACGTCCTCGTCCGAGAG
>JBPYEM010000469.1:0-4838 GCA_051985205.1 Candidatus Limnocylindrales bacterium
GTGCCTGTTCACCGGCGACGGCCATGACCTTCGGGCGATCCTTCGCGATCCGGCCTTCGCCGACACGGACGTCGCGGATGCCGCGCTGCGCGACGCGGTGTCGCGGATCTGGCGCGTTCGCAACGACCGCTACTCCGAGGTCCGGACCGAGGCGACCTCGCGATCCCTGCCGCGGATCGAGATGTTCGCGATGGGCGGGTAACGGACCTCGGCCACCGGCCAGATCCCGGCGGCCGCGCGCCCGTGGCCCCTTGTCCACGGGTCGTCCACATCGGTGCAGAACTCGTGGATACTCGCGGCGGTCCGTGGTCGCAGTTCGTGGACAAGTCCGTTGACCGTCGCGAGGGCTGCCTCCTACCGTAGGTCTTGCCCGAAGGGGCCGTCAGGAACCGGAGAAACCGAGATCACATCAAGGGCCTCCGTTCCGCGCCGGTCGCTTCGGGCGCTTCGTTGCCCGGACCCGGCGGCCTCGTTCGTCCCCGTCCGGACGACGACCGCCCGACGGACTGTGACCGGCATCCCGGTGTCGGTACGTCCGTCGGGCCCTTTCCGAAGCGGGCCTCGGCCGTCTTCCCCCTGGACGCGCTCCCGGAGGCCCGCATGTCCATGACGTCGCCGGCGACGCCGATCCCACCTGCCGATCAGCCGGCTCGGCTGGACGCACTCGAGGTGGCGGTCCGCTCGCGATCGCCGCTGGTGCCTCGTGTCGGGATCGTGCTCGGCTCCGGCCTCGGCGGGCTCGCTGACGACCTCGACGACTCGGTCGCGATCCCCTTCGGCGAGCTGCCGGGTTGGCCGACGGCGACGGCTCCGGGTCATGTCGGCCGGCTGCTGCTGGGTCGTCTCGGCGGCATCCCGGTCGTGATGCTCCAGGGGCGGTTCCACCTGTACGAGGGCAACGACCCCGGGCTCGTCGTCGAGCCGGTCCTCCTGTTCCACCGGCTGGGCGCGGAGCTGATCGTCCTGACGAACGCCGCGGGCGGCGTCGACCCGTCGTACGGGCCCGGAACCCTGATGGTGATCGCCGACCACCTCAACCTGACCGGGCGGACGCCCCTGCTCGGCCCGAACGCGGAGGGAATCGGGCCGCGGTTCCCGGACCTCACGAACGCCTGGGACCCCAACCTGCGCGCCGCCTTGCAGGCGGCGGGCGTGGCCGAAGGCGTCGAGCTCGCGGAGGGTGTCTACGCGGGTCTGCTCGGGCCGCAGTACGAGACCCCGTCAGAGGTCCGGATGCTCAGGACGCTCGGCGCCGACGCCGTCGGGATGTCGACCGTCCTCGAATGCATCGCGGCGCGATGGGCCGGCCTGCGGGTCTGCGGCGTCTCGCTCGTGACGAATGCCGGAGCCGGCTACAGTGGCGAGCCGCTCAGCCACGACGAGGTCCTCGCGGCCGGTGCCGAGGCCGGTCCCCGACTTGCCCGCGTGATCCGACGGTTCGTCGCGGAACTCGGTTGAGGCGGCGCGTCCCTCGTCAGGCCTGACTACGTTCGCGGCGATCGATAGGCCACGGCGTCGCCCAGCAGGTACGTGACAGCGAGCGTGCCCGGCGGCCGGACGGCCGCCGTGTAGAGCAACAGGAACACGCCGATCCCGACCAGGACGAGGATCGCGGCGATCGTCGTCGCCGCGGCGGTATAGCGGCCCTCTGCATAGGACTGCGCGACGGGGACGTAGCCATGCGTCGCGAGATCTTCGGCGTCGGCCTGGAAGAGCTCGACCGCCGCGGCATGGTGACCCGGATAGATCCGCGCGAGGACGGTTGGTCGATCCGGCCCGATGGGAGCCGGCGGCAGGGCGATCCTCGACATGTCCTCCCCCTCGATCCGACGCGCTAGCGGACGGGCAGCTCCCGACCGGCAGCCTTGGCTGCCTTCGACTTCTCCGCCCACGCCGCGAGGACGTTGTCCTTGTGCGGCCGGATCGGGCAGTGGCCGTCGCGGTTGCCCATCTCGTCGCAGTAGCCCAGGGGCACGCACTTCGGGGCGAGGAAGCTGCCGAGGAACGGGCTGACCTGGAAGATCTCGTGCCGGATCAGCTGGAACAGCCGGCGGATCTCCCACTGGGCCATCGTGCACAGCCGGAGTCCGGACATGTGGATCAGCGCCCGGAGGTTCGTCGTCATCACGAGGTTCGTTCGGGTCGCGTTCGGGAAGACGAACCGGGCGTCCTCGCCCGGGATGCCCGCGCCGACGAGGTCGCCGTAGAGGTCCATGGACCCTTCGATCTGCTCCTCGTACCGGGCGCGGAGGAGGGGATCGGCGTCCTCGATCGAGGCCGGCAACATCGTCGAGGCGCCCTTGAACGTGACGTACCGCTGGCTCTGCTGATCGAAGGCGACGCCGGCCCGGTGGCGGACGAGCTGGTGGCTGAGCGTCCGCGAGACGCCGCTGATGCCGAACGTGAAGACGACGTGCTCGATCGTGGAGCCGTGGCCGGACTCGATGACCCCGCTGATCAGCTTCTGCATCTTCGCGACGTCGACCCTGCCGTCCGTCGCCCGTTCGAAGATGTCGTCCGGTGTCAGCTCGGAGTAGCACGTCCGGCAGGCGGTGTAGATCAGCGGGACGTAGTACTGCTCGACGATCTCCTGGTTCGGGAACAGCAGCGTCGCCTTCATCCCGAGGTCACGACGGCCGGGGTTCTTCGGGATCGTCGTCTTCTCGCGAGCCGTGGTGGGCGCCTCCGCGGGCGGCGGTGCAGACGTCCCGTTGCCGCCGGCGGACGGGTGGGCGGCGGCGGGCTGGGTCGCCTCGGCGGTCATCGTCGAAGTCTACGACGGGCGGTGCCGGACGGACGTCAGCCCGAATCCCGCGCGGGTTCCTCGTTCATTGCCGCGACGAATCTCCGGGATGCTCGCGTCAGCGTCGACGGGGCGAACGCTTCCGGACCTCAGTAGTAGTCCGAGCAGGAGAGGAAGTAGCCGCAGCGGCAGATGAGCTTGCACTTCCGCTCGTCGAGCTGGGCGCCGCAGTTCGCGCACGTCAGGATCACGCGTCCCGGATCGATCTCGGGATCGTCCGTATCGAGCAGGACGAGCGGGGCCGACGTCCCCGCGGACTCCCCGGACCCGTCCGTCAACGCTCCGTATGTCTCGATCCCGATCATCGCGCGACGGCGCCGTGGTCGTGCGGTGCGAGCTGGTCGATCGACGTCGACAGGGCGTACGCGACGCTCTCGTCCAGGGTCATCGCCCGGCCCTCCTGCGCATATTGCTCCAGCTCGTCCGCCCCGAGGATGAACCGGGCGTTCGGGCGGCTGTAGAACTCGTACTGGGAGTCGACGAAGTCGGCGAGGCCGACGCCGCCGGCCGAAGAGAGCGCCCGCGCGGCGCCCCAGAGTCGCGCAGCCCGCGGCAGATCGTCGTCCGCGACCGCCAGCGCGGCGAAGTCGTCGAGCGCCAACGTGATCCCCGCGACGTCGCCATACCGGTGGAACACCTCCAGCGCCTCGGAGATGTCGCGGCGAGCGCCGTCGAGGTCCCGAGCCTTGATCAGGGCCGTGCTGCGCATGTGGAGCGACCACGCCTCCATGGTCCGGTCGCCGACGCGGCGAAAGACGTCGAGCGCTTCCGAGAACTCCGTGATCCCCCGATCGCCGTCGTCGTGGAAGTAGCGCCAGTTGCCGATGCCCCAGAGGGCGTTGGCCCGTCCGTGCTCGTCGCCGATCTCCGCCGCGAGGTCCCGCGCGCGCGACATCTGGCCGAGGCCGATCCGTTCCGGGTCGGCCGTCTTCGGATCCGCTGACACCGCGTACTTGAACGAGTCGTTGTACAGAGCGTTCGCGATCTCACGTCGGTCGCCGAGCGACTCCCAGATCTCGAGCGCCTCGCCATACGCGGGTCCCATCGCCGCGAGATCCGCCTGCCACCAGGCGACGCCACCGAGCGCCTCCAGCAGCCGCGCCCGCAGCGTCTGATCGACCCGTGACCACGGCGCGTCGGCGATGGCCTGCACGCGTCGCCGCGCTTCCGCGAGATGGCCCCGTTTCTGCCAGTAGCGCCACATCGCGAAGGCGAGCCGGATCGCGGTGTCGGCATCGCCGGCGGCCGTCGCCCGGTCGAGCACGGCGCGGATGTTGTCATGGTCGCGTTCCAGCCGGCCCAGCCAGCGCCGCTGCTCCTCGCCGGACAGGAGTGCCGTCAGCGATTCGGCGAGCGCGACGAACGTCGCGCTGTGGCGGCGCTCGATCTCCTCGCGCTCGCCGCTGCCCGCCAGCCGTTCGGCGGCGAATTCGCGGATCGTGTCGAGCATCCGGAACCGTGTCTCGCCATCACGCTCTTCGGCGCGGACCAGGCTCTGGTCCGCCAGGGCCATCAGCCCATCGAGGACGTCCAGGCCGTCGAGCTCGTCCGCTGGGCCGCAGACGGCCTCCGCGCTGTCGAGCTCGGCGCCGCCGACGAAGACCGACATCCGAGCGAGGAGCCTTCGCTCCCCGGGTCCCAGCAGGTCGCAGCTCCACGCGATCGCCCCGCGGAGCGTCTGCTGGCGCTCAGGCAGGTCCCGCGAGCCGGCGGACAGGACGCCCAGCTGATGCTCGAGCCGTTCGAGGATCGCGTCCGGAGAGAGGAGCTTCACCCGGGCGGCGGCGAGCTCGATCGCCAGGGGCATGCCGTGGAGGCGAGCGGCGATGCCGGCGACGGCCGGGGCGTTGTCGTTCGTCACCCGGAAGTCCGGCCGGACGGCGACTGCCCGGGCGATGAACAGCCGAACCGCCTCGTACTGGGTGATGGTGGTGGCGTCGAGACGCCGCGATTCCGCCGGCAGGTTCAGCTTCTCGAGATCGCTCATCGCGAGGACGTCGGCGGGCGTGGGAAGCCCCGGAACCGGGTACTCCTG
>JBPYEM010000470.1:0-2320 GCA_051985205.1 Candidatus Limnocylindrales bacterium
CCGGAACGGCGCCAGGGCCGCGTCCGCCGCACCCGGCGCACCTGCCCAGACGAGCATGCCGAGGATGACAACCGTGCCGACGACATCCTCGGGGACGAACGGCATCGGCGGGCAGTTCATCACGTTCGCGATCGTCGACAACTCGTCCGGCGCGGCATCCGCGGCGGCGACGAACCCGGCCACCGTCTCGGCGGTCGCCGGCAGGATCAGCAGCCCCCCGACCATCTGGGGCAGCTCGTGGAGCCGGAACCGGAACCGGGTGGCGTCGCCGAAGTTCCCACCACCGCCTCGGATCGCCCAGAAGAGGTCGGGCTCGTGCTCGGCATCGATCATCCGGACCTCGCCGTCCGCCGTCACGATCTCAGCGCCGATGAGGCTGTCGATCGTGAGCCCGTGCTTCCGGGTGAGATAGCCGACGCCGCCACCCAGCGTGATGCCGCCGAGGCCGACCGAACCGGTGTCGCCGAAACCGAGGACGAGGCCATGCGGCGTGAGCGCATTCGTGATCTCGCCGGCGGTCAGCCCGGCTCCGAACCAGGCGGTCCGCTCGTCAGGATCGATCTCGAGGTTTCTCAGACCGCGGACGTCGATGACGATTCCTCCGTCCGTGGACGAATGGCCGGCATTGCTGTGACCGCCGCTTCGCACCGCGATCTCGCAGCCCGCGCCGGTCGCGACGTCGATGGCGGCAGCGACATCGTTCGCGTCGGCAACGCGAACGATCGCCCCGGGTCGGAGGTCGAGGCCGCCATACATCAGGCTGCGGCGGTCGTCGTATGCGGGATCGTCCGGGCCGATCACCTCGCCCCGGACGCGGCGACGGAGCGTCTCGAGCACGATGGTGTCGGCGGCGGCCGCGGGCATCTCGATGTTCATCCTGGCTCTCCTCCCCTGGTCAGCGGTCTGATCTCGCCCTTCTGACGACGCCGGTCGTCATGGCTCATCGGTCGATCGGGTCTGAAGCCGGCGCGATCACTTCCGTCCCGACGGGTCGGCCGATGAGTTCCAGCACGTGACGCCGTCCCATGGCCAGGAGGTCGTCGTGGCAACGTCCGGCTCGGGTCCCCGCGCGCCCGTCGAACGGCTCTTGGTCGACGTGCGCCGGATCGGCGCACCCGATCTCGAGATCGTCGACGTGCTCGCGCGCCTCGTCCTGGACGCCCGCCGTGCCGGCCGCGCCGTCCTCATCGAAGGGACCACGCCGCAGCTCCGGGAGCTGATTGACCTCACCGGCCTGTCGACGACGTTCGACCGCGACCGTCGCCGGCACGCGTCGGAGACGTGACGACGAGCCCGATTCAGTCGATCCTCGGCGGGAGTCCGAACAGCGGGAAGAACCGCTGGGTGTCCAGGAAGAACGTGATCGCCTTGATCGCCGAGCCGTCGGGCTCCAGCTCGACGACCTGCAGCGACCAGGGCGCCCAGCCGCCGTCCGGATCCGGCTTGTACTGGCCGAACGCGGGCATCCCGTTCGCGCTCGTCGGGATGAGCCGGGAATCGCGGCAGCCGATCCCCGGCCCCAAGCACCACCGAACGATGTCGTCGTGGGTCTGGAGCCACAGCTCGTATGGCGGCATGGACCATTCCGCGTCCTCGCGCAGCAGCGAGGTCAGGCCGGACATGTCGTAGCTCTCGAACGCCCGGACGTAGCGATCGAGGAGCGCCTGCTGCTCGGCATCGAGCGCGGACGTCGTCGACGCGTCATCACCCGAGAGGTTGCGGCTCCCGAGCGTCGCCCGAGCCCGCTGGAGCGCGGAGTTGACCGCCTGCACGCTCGTCTCCAGGAGCTCCGCGACCTCCTCGGCACGCCAGTGCAGGACCTCGCGGAGGATCAGGACCGCACGCTGGCGGGGCGGCAATGTCTGGAGCGCCGCGACGAAGGCCAGCCGCACGGATTCCCTGGCAACCGCGACGTCGGCGGGATCGCCGGCCGTCGGGACGACCCGGGCATCGGGGATCGGCTCGATCCAGGCGGCCTCCGGCAGCCCGGCGTCGAGCGGTCCGTCAGCGGTCCCCGCCGGGTTGAGATCGACAGGACGGGCTCGTCGCTGCGTCGCGCCCCGCATGTCGAGGCAGACGTTCGTCGCGATCCGGTACAGCCACGAGCGCAGGCTCGCTCGTCCTTCGAAGCTGGGCAGGCCACGCCACGCCCGAATGAACGTCTCCTGAACGGCGTCCTCCGCCTCGAACGACGAACCGAGCATCCGGTAGCAATGGGCGGTGAGCTCGACGCGGTACCGTTCGAGCTCGGCGAGTCGCGGATCGTCCGCGGACTCGATCGGCGCAGCCGAGACGTTGGACCGCGGCGGGCTGACGAGAT
>JBPYEM010000471.1:0-2894 GCA_051985205.1 Candidatus Limnocylindrales bacterium
TAGTTCTTCTTCTCGACCCAGGAGCCGTAGGCATCGGCCACGCCGTGATCGACGTCGGCGAGGAGGACGAAGGGCAGACCGAACTTCTCGCGGAACTTGCGCTTGCTCGTTTCGCCCTGGGGACTGATCCCCCAGACATCCGCGCCGCGCTCCGTGATCGTCTCGTTCGCGTCGCGGAACTCGCACGCCTCCGTGGTGCAGCCGGGCGTGTCGTCCTCGGGGTAGAAATAGACGACCGTCCAGCGGCCGTGCTGGTCGGCGAGGCGATGTGTCGTGCCGGTGTGATCGGGGAGCGTGAAATCCGGGGCGACGTCGCCCGGAGCCGGGATGGTCATCTCGAGAGCCTAGCAGGGGTCTCCACGGCGAGCAGTCGGCCGCTCCGGATCGTGACCGACGCGACCGCGAGGAGACGGACGTTCGACAGTCCGCGCGAGGGGCCCACGACGAGCGGCTCGTCACTGAGGAGGTAGCGCAGCCCATCGGTCGTGATGCCCTCGACGTCGCCGCCGAACGGCAGCAGCGAGACGAGGTCACCGGGCCGGCCCGCGAGCTCGGTCCTCCCCGGCGTGAGGAGACGGATCCGCGTCCGGCCGTCGAGCAGACGCGCGTCGCGGCCGTACAACCCGGGATGGGCCAGGAGCCAGATGTTGCCGAGCTCGTGATCGAGCCGCGCGCCGCCCAGCGCACCCAGGACCGTGATCCGACGCGCATCGGCAGCGAGGGCTGCGAGCAGGGCGAGCTCCGCATCGGTCTCGTCCTTGTCCGTCGCGGCGCGCTCGATCGCGACTCCTGCCGCCGCAAGCCGGTCCAGGTCGTCCGGGTCGATCGAGTCGCCGTCGCCGACCCAGCGGTCGATGCGGAGCCCGAGCTCCGGCGCATGCCGAGCCCCGCCATCGGCGGCGATCACGAGGTCGACGTCCGACCGCCAGCCCGGCCACGCGTCATCCAACGCCGCCGGCGGACCGACGTCGCCATCCGCGAGAACGAGGGCGTGCTCGACCTGCCCGGTCATCGGTTCGTCCCCTCGCCGGCCAGATGTTGATCGACCCATGTCGCGACGGACGGCGCGACTTCGACCGCGCCGGCCGCGCGGAGCTCGTCCGGATCGCCGAGGACCGACTCGATGCCGATCGCCCGGGCCCCGACCGCGATCGCCATCCGCATGTCCGTCGGCGCATCGCCGACATAGGCGGACGTCTCCGGTCGATGACGACCGCCGGCGATCCGGAGGGCCTGCCGGAGCGGCTCCGGATCCGGCTTGTGGACCGCCAGGTCGTCGCCGAACACGCGGACGGGCAGCAGCGGCCCGAGACCGGTTCGCTCGAGCTGGGGCTCCACGACGGCGCGGACACCGGCCGTGACGATCCCGAGCACGGACCCGGCGTCGCGGAGCCGAGCCAGCGCGTCGATCGTGCCGGGAAACGCCACGACCGCGTCGCCGCCTCCGCCGAACGCGGTCTCCCACAGCTCGTTCGCCTCGTCCAGGCGGTCGCCCGGGATCCCGAGCCTGCGGTACATCTCGCGCCAGTCCGGGACGTAGTGCCGGCGGTAGGCGACGACGTCGAACGGGAGGCCGAACGCCGCCATCACCGCCGCGTTGGCGGCGTGGAACGCGCCGAGCGAGTCGACGAGCGTGCCGTCCCAGTCGAAGAGAATCGCCTCCACGCGGCGATCCTAGCGAAGCGGGTTCCTGCAAGGGCCGGGCCTGCCGCTGCCGGAACCGGCCGATGGACGATGCCGTAGACTCCGGCCGTGCCCGACCCGCGCGACCATCCCGCGATCCAGCGCGTCCTCGAAGCCGCCGCCAGGAAGGGTGTCACGCTGGACATCCGGGTCTTCGACGAGTCCACCCATACCGCGGTGGAGGCGGCCGAGGCCGTCGGCGCCGAGCTCGGCCAGATCGTGAAATCGCTCGTGTTCGTCGCCCCCGGCGAGGATGGAACGATCGAGCCGGTCATCGTCCTCGTGAGCGGGCCGAACCGCGTCGACCTCGCCCGGCTGGCCGTCGTCTCCGGCAACCGCGACGTCCGCCGCTCGACCGCGAAGGAGGCGCAGGAGCTCACGGGGTACTCCATCGGCGGGATCCCACCATTCGGCCACACCCGGCCGTCGCGCGCGATCATGGACCCCGATCTGACCCGCTACCCCGTCGTGTGGGCCGCCGCCGGGACGTCCACGGCCGTGTTCCCGGTTCCGCCCGGGACGCTCCGCATCCTTGCCAACGCCACGGTCGCCCCGATCGCCGAGGACCCGACCCCCAGCGAGCCGACAGCGGGCGAGCCGACCTCGGGCGAGCATTCGGGGCCGGGCCGGGCGGATGACTCGCCGTCCGGCGTTGGGTCGCCGCCGGCCGGCCCGGACACGCTGGTGCCGTCGAGCGGCGCGGCGTCGAACGCGGGGGCGTGACGGCCGGTTCGACCGGTCCCGGTCCGGATCGACCGGCACCCGCCCAGCCACACGACGCGACGGTTGGCTATCCAGGCGGTCTCCGGGCGAGATGGCGGTGGGCCGGCAGCGGCCAGGGAGCTGCCGTCTTCGCCCTGTCCGAAGCTGGTGGATCGCTGCAGGAGCTCGGGCCGATGGCGTCGGCGACGTTCGAGGAGCTGTGCCGGGCGGAGCTCCGCGTCGATGGACCCGCCGGCAGCTGGACCGTCCGTCTCGCCTCCCCCATCTATGACGAGCCGGCCGGCCTCGTGTGGGATGACGCGGGCCTGCTCGTCGTCCAGTACGGATTCCTGACGTATGCCTTCGACCGCCGGTCCGGCGAGCTGCGCTGGAGCCATCGATCGGCCTCACCGCTCGTGACGATCCTCGGCTCGCCACGCCTGCCGCACGTGATCGTCCAATCCGAGATCGAAACGTTCGCCCTGGAAGCAGATGGGACCGTCGGCTGG
>JBPYEM010000472.1:0-2401 GCA_051985205.1 Candidatus Limnocylindrales bacterium
GCTCCACCACGGTTCCGGGGCTCTTCGCCGCCGGCGAGGTCTCCGGTGGCATGCACGGCGCGAACCGGCTCGGCGGCAACTCGCTGTCGGACCTGCTGGTGTTCGGCCAGCGCGCCGGTGCGGGGGCGGCGGACCGCGCCCGCACCGGCGGGGGGGAGCCCTACATGAGCCCCGTCCAGGTGCGGGCGGCCGAAGACGAGCTCGAGGAGCCGCTGTCCCGGACGGGCGGCACGGACCCGTACCGGCTCCGGGAGGAGCTCCAGGACACGATGCAGACTCTCGTCGGGATCTTCCGCACGGCCGAGGACCTGCGGACGGCGATCGACCGGATCGGCGACATCCGCGAGCGAGCCCGCGAGCTGTGCGTGAGCGGCGGCCGGCCGTACAACCCGGGCTGGAACCTGGTCTTCGAGCTGCGGAACCTGATCGACATCTCCGACGCCGTCGCCCGCAGCGCGCTGACCCGGGAGGAGAGCCGCGGCGCGCACAGCCGGCTCGACTTCCCGGAGACGCTCGACGAGTGGGCGGCCGTCAACGTCGTCGTCCGCCGTGACGGCGACACGGAGATCGTCTCGACCGCGCCCGTGGCGACGATGTCGGCCGAGCTGCGCGAGCTTGCGACGGCGGGAGGAGCGCACTGACATGCCGAACCTGCTGATGCGGATCTTCCGCGGCACGCCGAAGACACCGGGCACGTTCGCGGAGTTCGAGGTGCCGGTGGAGGAGGGGATGGTCGTCCTCGACGCCCTGCACTGGATCCAGTCGCACGCCGCGCCGGATCTCGCGGTCCGCTGGAACTGCAAGGCCGCGAAGTGTGGCTCCTGCAGCGCCGAGGTCAACGGCCGGCCCAGCCTGACCTGCAAGACCCGCCTGTCCGACTTCCCCCCGAACGAGCCGATCACCGTCGAACCGATGCGGGCGTTCCCGCTGATCAAGGATCTGGTGACGGACGTGTCCTGGAACTACGAGATCAATCGCTCGATCCCGCCCTTCCAGCCGCCGACGGACGTCCCGGTCGAGGACTGGCGCTGGCAGCAGGAGGACATCGAGCGGGTCCAGGAGTTCCGGAAGTGCATCGAGTGCTTCCTGTGCCAGGACGTCTGCCACGTCCTCCGCAACCATGAGATCGAGCGACCGTTCCTCGGCCCGCGCTTCCTCGTCCGCTCCGCCGGTCTGGAGGTGCACCCGGCGGACCGGGCCGACCGCACCGGCTATCTGAAGGACGAGGGCGGGATCGGCTTCTGCAACATCACGAAGTGCTGCACCGAGGTCTGCCCGGAGCACATCAAGATCACGGACAACGCGATCATCCCGCTGAAGGAGCGGGTCGCGGATCGCTACTACGACCCGTTCCGGATGATCTGGCGCCGGCTGCGGGGTGATGGGAGCCAGGACGGCCGCACGACCGCGCCGACCCCATCCTCCGCCGCTCCAACCTCGACGGACGCGTCGGACCTCGACGTCGGAGGCGCGGAGCACTGACGGGCTATCTCATCCGGACGGACGGCGCTGCCCGCGGCAATCCCGGCCCGGCATCCGCGGGGGCCGTGCTGATCGACCTCACGCGGCCGGACGCCCGCGATCCGCGGGCGACCCCGGATGCGACGATCTCCGAGTACCTCGGCGTCCAGACGAACAACGTCGCGGAGTACACGGCCGTCGTCCGGGCCCTCGCGCTCGCCGCGGAGCTGGGCGGCCGCGAGGTCGCGATGCTCCTGGACTCCAAGCTGATCGTCGAGCAGCTGGCCGGGCGGTGGCGGGTGAAGGACGCGAAGCTGATCCCGCTCTGGGAGACGGCCCGCCGGACGCTGCGCGGCTTCGACCGCTGGTCCGCGAACCACGTGCCCAGGGCCCAGAACGTGCTCGCCGACGCGCTGTGCAACGAGGCGATCGACCGTGTGGCGGCGGGCGGACCGCCGATCGTCGTTCGGCGTCCGGCGGTCGCGCCGGGGACCTGAGCCGGCGTCACTCGGACGTCCCGGCGACATGCCCGATCTGCGCCGTCATGCGACCGTGGGGCTTCTCGTCGCCGTCGCCGCGCTCGCGATCGCGGCGTGCGACGCCCCGCCGGCGTCCGGGGGCAAGGGCCCCGGACCGACATCGCTCGCCGGCACGCAGTGGGCAGTCGTCGCCGCCGACAACCTGACGGCGCCGGTGCGCGGCCGCGAGCCGACCCTGCTCTTCGCTGCCGAGACGGCGAGCGGCACGGGCGGCTGCAACAGCTTCACCGGGACGTACGCCTACGACCCGTCGAGCGGCGCCATCGCGTTCCGCGACCTGTCGATGACGGCGACCGCCTGCCTCGACCACCCCCTGAACAACTTCGAGCGAGCGTACTTCGAGGGCCTCGGCGCGGTGCAGGTCCTCCAGGGCGACGATCTCCATCTCGTCCTGACCGGCC
>JBPYEM010000473.1:0-18808 GCA_051985205.1 Candidatus Limnocylindrales bacterium
CTCCTCGACGCGCGGCGGCGACGAGGGTCGCGACGCTCCCGGCGACGAGCGATGCGACCGACGTCATCAGCCACGGCATGAGGTCCGGCTCGATGCACTCGCGACCCGGTCCGTCGAACTCGCGACATGCGGCGACCGACTGACCGAGCAGCACGAGCCACGCCGCTCCCACGCCGACGGCCAGCCCGCCGAGCGCCGCGACGCGCGCGCCGCTGAGGAGCGCACCGACGACGAACGCGGCCCCGATCCCCCAGCCGACGGTCGGCAGCGTCAGGGCGAGCACGCCGGCACCGGCGCCGACTGTCAGCCCCGCGATCCACGCCGAGCGAGTCGTCGTCACCGGAGCACGTCGGCGAGTGCCGCGCGCAGGTCGGTCCAACGGAACGTGTACCCCAGCTGGAGGGCACGAGCCGGGACCGCCCGGACGCTTCCGAGAACGAGCACGGACACCTCACCCAGGGCCAGGCGGATCGGCAGCGCCGGCACCGGCAGCCACGATCGCCGCGCCAGAGTCGCTCCGATCGCCGCGGCCATCTCGGCCTCGCGGACCGGCTCCGGCGAAACGGCGTTGATCGGCCCGCTCACGCCCTCGTCGTCGATCGCCGTTCGCATGATCCCGGCGACGTCGTCGACGTGGACCCAGCTCATCCACTGCCGCCCGGATCCCAGCCGGCCGCCGACGCCGAGCCGGAACGGCAGGACGAGGAGCTGCAGCGCCTTCGCGTCCGAGCCGATCACGAACCCGTTCCGGACGATCACGACGCGAACGCCGAATGTCTCCGCCTCCCGAGCGGCGGATTCCCACTCGCGACACAGGTCGGCGAGGAAGCCGGTGGCTCGCGCGTCCGACTCGGTCGCCGGCGTGTCGTCGAGACCCTGGTACGAATCGGAGCCCGAGACGTTGACGAGGACCTTGGGCCGGCGATCCGGCGGCAGCCGGCGCATCGCCCCCACGATCGTCGCGGTTGGCCCGAGGCGGCTCTGGCGGATCGCCCGTCGCCGCCCCGGTGTCCACGGTCGTGGCCCAACGGGGACGCCGGTCACGTTCACGACCGCGTCGACGCCATCGAGGATCGCCGCCGCTTCGTCAGGATCCGTGCCGGTCCATCGGAGGAGCCTCCCAGCCGTTCGGCCCTTGCGACGCGCGCGCTCCGGATCGCGGCTGAGGACGACGACGTCGTCGCCGCGAGCGCCGAGGCTCGCCGCGAGATGCTGGCCGATGAAGCCGCTGCCACCGGCAATGGCAACCCGGGTGCTCACGACCGAGGCCCCGCCAGGTGCCCGAGTCGCGCCCGCAGCAGCAGCGCACCGACGGTCGCGATCGGCAGCAGCACGAGCATCGCGAGCCAGCCGACGGTGATCACGCCCAACAGGAACATCCCCAGCGTGTTTCCCAGTGCCGCCGGGAACGTCCACTCGTTTCGGGGGCCATACAGGACGAGGACGCCGACGGTGACCAGGGCGTCGCCGACGAGAAACGCGGTCGCCGCGGCGGTCGCGACCGTCCCGAACCCGATCTTCCGGCCTGGCGCGATCCGCGGCGCCGTGATGGCTCCGGCGACGATGCCGGCGGGGATGGATGACAGGAGCACCCACTCGAGCGAGCCGTTGTCGAGCGCCGACGCCACGAACGGCACCACGGCGGCGCCGCCGACAACGAGGCCGACGAGCGCACCCTCGCGGCGGGGGTCCGGCGGTCGCTCCGGTTCGATGGCGTTCATCGCGACCCTTCCGTGCTACTCTTCTATAGCAAGTTATGGCACCAGAACTGGCTACTGTCAAGGCGCATGTTTCGGAGGACGGTGACGACGTGCGCCGCGGCCCATCGGCCCCGGCCGAGGACTTGCGCCTCCGCTTCGCCGATGCCTGGGGCGAGATGAGCGCGGCGTGGGGCGTTGCCCCCGCGATCGGCCGAGTGCACGCCTACCTGATGGTCCGGAACGAACCGCTGACGGAGCGGGAGATCCGCGAGGCGCTCGGGCTGTCGCACCGTGCGGCGAGCCTCGCCCTGAGCGACGCGGTCACGTGGGGGATCGTCGAACGCGTCCCGGAGCCGCGGCGGGTCGGCCGGCGCGGACCCGCCGGGACGGCGTTCGTCGCGGTCGGCGACCACTGGCAGTGGTTCACCCGGGTCATCGCGGAGCGGAAGATCCGCGAGGGGGACCCGATCGTCCAGGTGATCGAGCGGACCGCGGACGAGGCGGCCGACCTCGCGACCCGCCATCCGAACGACCGCGACCTCGCGGCGCTGTGCGATTGGCTCGTGACGTTCTACGCGTTCGTCCGGCTGTTCGACCGGGCCGTGGGCCTCGTGCCGAAGCTCGAGCCGCGGGAGCTCGAGCGCGGCATGCGCCTGCTCGGTCAGGTGAGCGATGAGACGGTGCTGCGGTTGGTGCACCTCCTGGGCGGGCTCCCGGACGAGGACGTGCTCGACCTGATCGAGGCGCTCAGCCGCCTGTCCCCAGGCGCCGCGCGACGGGCCACGAAGCTGATGTCGGGGGTCGTCCGGACGGTCGCGCGCTGAGCCACCTTCCGGAACGCGACAGGGGCGCAGGTACGAGTTCCGGATCGGAAACGGGGTGCCCGAAGCACTGGCGCACGGCTCACGGAGCGCAATGGACCAGTCGATTGGACCAAGCGCTGGGACGCGAAATGGGCCCGTGCGATAATCCGGGACGCGCGAGGCCGCCCAGCCAGCTCGAACGGGCGACGACCCCGCGGCCAGATCGGCCGGCAAGCCTCACGCGGATCAACCGGAGCGCACGCACGACATGGCAGTCGAAACCTCCACCTGGGCAACGAAGAAGGGCCTCGCCCAGATGCTCAAGGGCGGCGTCATCATGGACGTCGTCACGCCCGATCAGGCCAAGATCGCCGAGGACGCCGGCGCCGTCGCCGTCATGGCCCTCGAGCGCGTTCCGGCGGACATCCGCGCCGCCGGTGGCGTCGCCCGGATGAGCGATCCCGCGATGATCGAGGGGATCATGAACGCGGTGTCGATCCCGGTCATGGCCAAGGCCCGGATCGGCCACTTCGTCGAGGCCCAGGTGCTGGAGGCGCTCGGCGTCGATTACATCGACGAGTCCGAGGTCCTCACTCCGGCGGACGAGACGAACCACATCGACAAGCACGCCTTCAAGGTCCCGTTCGTGTGCGGCTGCCGGAACCTCGGGGAAGCCCTCCGCCGGATCAACGAGGGCGCGGCGATGATGCGGACGAAGGGCGAGGCCGGCACGGGCAACGTCGTCGAGGCCGTCCGTCAGCTCCGCGACGTCCTGTCGGAGATCCGTCGGCTGCAGGGGATGCGGGACGACGAGCTGTTCGTCGCCGCAAAGGATCTCCAGGCGCCCTATGAGCTGGTCAGGGACGTGGCCGCGGAGGGCAAGCTCCCGGTCGTGAACTTCGTGGCCGGTGGGATCTCCACCCCGGCGGATGCCGCGCTCGTCATGCAGCTCGGATCCGAGGGCGTGTTCGTCGGCTCCGGGATCTTCAAGAGCGAGGATCCGGCCCGGATGGCGAACGCGATCGTCCAGGCAACGACCCATTTCGACAACCCGAAGATCATCGCCGAGGTCTCGAAGGGTCTCGGAGCCCCGATGCGCGGGATCTCGATGGAAGCGATTCCGGATCAGGAGCGCCTCGCAGTTCGCGGCTGGTAACGGCCCCGATGAAGATCGGCGTGCTGGCCCTGCAGGGGGCCTTCCGAGAGCACCTCGACGTCCTCCGCTCGATCGGCATCGAGGGCGTGCCCGTCCGCCTCCCGAGCGACCTCGAGGGCGTGTCCGGGCTGATCCTGCCGGGCGGCGAGAGCACGACGATGCGCCACCTGATCGAGCGCTGGGGGCTGGCCGAACCGATCCAGGAGCTCGCCTCGACGGGCGCGCCGTTGTTCGGGACCTGTGCCGGCATGATCGTCCTGTCGCGCCAGATCTCGGGCGGCGAGACGCCCGTCCTGCCGCTCCTCGACGTGAGCGTGGAGCGGAACGCGTTCGGCCGCCAGCTCGACTCGTTCGAGGCGGAGCTCAGCGTGCCGGTCCTCGGCGACCGGCCCGTTCACGCCGTGTTCATCCGGGCGCCCGTGATCGACGCGGTCGGGCCGGACGTCGACGTCCTGGCCCGCCTCGACGACGGCCGGATCGTCGCCGTCCGGGAGCGGAACGTCATCGCCACCTCGTTCCACCCGGAGCTCGCCGGCGAGACGCGCTTCCACCGGCTGGTCGCGACGATGGCCGCGGAGCACGACGACCCCGGCGAGGGCGCCGGCCGCCGGCCCCACCCCACGCGCCGCACGCGCAACGCGTCCTGAGCGAGGCGACCACCAGATGACGCGCCACTCCTCGCCGCGATGACCCAGTCCCGCTCGCCGAGGGCTGGGACGAGTGGCAAGGTCCGTGTCGCCCGTCTCACGGACCTCGCCGCGCTCGGCGAGCTCTCGCGCCTGTGCCAGGACGAGTCCGCCGCGACGCGGTCGCTCGGGCTGCCGGTCAGTGGCCGGCCGATCGGCGTGTTCTCGCTGTTCCGCCTGCCGCTGGGTGCCTTCCAGCCGCACGACCTGATGTACGTCTACGAGGAGTCCGGCCGGCTCGCGGGGCTGATCCGCGTCGAGCGCGACTCGGTGCGTGACGAGTGGACGATCGTGGAGCTCGACGGGATCGGGACCGGGCAGGCCGGCGACATCCGCTTCCGGCTCGTGAACCAGGTGCTCCGCGAGGCGTCGAAGCGGGGCCCGTGGCGGCTCCATGTTGCCTGCGCCGACCAGGACGGCAACGTCGAGCTGTTCATGCAGGCCGGGTTCGCGCGGTACGGCGACGAGCGGATCCTCCATCGTCCGGGGACGGAGGATCTGCCGGCGACCTGGACGGACGAGCAGGCGCGCGACTGCCGGATCCGGCCGGCGCTGCCGATCGACGCGCTTCCCCTCTCCCGGCTCTACGCCGCGGCGACGCCCCAGCCCGTCCAGCGGCTCGAGGGCATTCGCCTCCCGGATTGGGAACGCCAGGGAACGAGCTGGCGCGTGCCGCGCTCCAGCCTCGCGCCGATCCTCCGCTTCGCCGATGTCGAGGCGTTCGTCCAGGAGAGCCAGAGCAGCAAGGACGGCACCCAGCTGGATGGCTTCGTCCAGATCGGCGTCGCGAAGGAGGACCAGCCGCACTACCTGAAGCTGGTCGTCCGGCCGGACGCCGATGCGTCGTCGTTGACGTCGTTCGCGCTCGGCGCGATCCGCGCCCGGACGGAGCGGGACGGCGGCTCCGGCCGAGAGCACGGTGTGATCTCGCCGGTCCGGACCTACGAGTCGCCGATCGACCGACGGCTGGAAGATGCGGGCTTCGGTACGATCGCGACCGTGACCCTGCTGATGAAGGACACGCTCGTGCGTGTCGCGGAGCCGGCGCTCGTGCCGGCCGGGGTCCGTTGACCCCGAAGGAGGACCGGTTGTCCGCCGAGCGGCGACGCGAATCGATCGACGACCTCGACGCCCTCCTCGCCGCGCTGCCGGCCGAGATCGTCGACGCCGTCCATGGGCTCCCCGAGAAGGAGGAGCTGATCGAGGTCGTCCTGGACCTCGGCCGCCGGCCTGAGGCGCGGTTCCCGGACTCGGAGGTGACGCTCCTCGATCGGGAGATCTCGGAAGACGACATCGCCCACGTCGTCGAGCACATCGGCAGCTTCGGCGACGACAACCGGGCCGGGATCGAGCGGACCCTCCACCGGATCAGCGCGATCCGCAACCGGAACGGGAAGATCGTCGGGCTGACGCTGCGGATCGGTCGGGCGGTCTACGGCACGATCGAGATCATCCAGGACTTCGTCGAGACCGGGAAGTCGATCCTGATCATGGGCCGGCCGGGCATCGGCAAGACGACGATGCTGCGCGAGGCCGCCCGCGTCCTTGCCGACGATCTCAACAAGCGCGTCGTGGTCGTCGACACGAGCAACGAGATCGCCGGCGACGGCGACATCCCCCATCCCGCGATCGGCAAGGCCCGCCGGATGCAGGTCCGGACGCCCTCGCTCCAGCACGAGGTGATGATCGAGGCGGTCGAGAACCACATGCCCCAGGTCATCGTCATCGACGAGATCGGGACGGAGCTGGAGGCCCAGGCGGCTCGCACGATCGCCGAGCGCGGCGTCCAGCTGATCGGGACGGCCCACGGCAACAACCTCGACAACCTGATGCTGAACCCGACCCTGTCGGATCTGATCGGCGGGATCCAGAGCGTGACCCTCGGCGACGAGGAGGCGCGACGGCGGCGAACGCAGAAGAGCGTGCTGGAGCGGAAGGCCCCGCCGACCTTCGACGTGATCATCGAGATCCAGGACCGTGAACGCGTCACGGTCCACAGCGACGTCGCCGAGACCGTCGACTCGCTGTTGCGCGGCGATCCGGTCGCCCCGGAGCTGCGCTGGCGGGACGAGGAGGGCGTCCATCGGTCCCAGGCCCGGCCACGGCCGTCGCCGCGGGAGCAGATCGGCGCGGAGCGGTTCGCGGGTCTCGTCGGCTCTGGCCAGCCGTGGCGGATGGAGCCCGGCTGGCGGGGCGAAGGGGCCTACCGGACCGGCGGTTTCCGCGACGCCGGTGGCGGTTCGACGACGTATCGGTCCGGCTATCGACCGGGTGCGAGCGGCGGCTGGCGCCAGACGCGTGGCGGCTCTGCGCGCGAGCCGGCGCCCCGGGGCTCGACCACGGAGGGCGGACAACCGGGCGTCCTGCCCGGTGAGCATTTCGCCGTTCCGCCAGCGGGCCGGACCGGCGTCGTTCCCGCACCCGCGGACGAGCCCTTCGTCAGCGGCGAGATCGCCGATCGCGGCCCGCTCGAGCGGGGCGTGCCCGCGATCGACACCCGGGCCCGCGACGCCCGCGAGCTCGATCGGCAGAAGGCGTGGCGCGATCAGGCGACCCGGGCGATGAACGCCCTGCGGGCCGAGGAGGGGACCGCTCCCGTCAATGTCGACGACCTGGAGGCCGACGCGGACGACGGGCCGCTCGGCATCGAGGAGGGCGAGGGCGGCGAGGCCGTGCTCGTGCCAGGTGGGGCGCCGCTGCCGACCCTCCGGATCCTGCCGCAGGGGATCAGCCGGAAGCGTCTCGAGCAGGCGGTCCGCGACCTCCAGCTGCCGGTCCAGATCGCCCGCGAGGTCGACGAGGCGGACGTCGTGATGACGCTCCGGAACGAGTACAAGCAGAAGACGCCGATGCTCCGCGAGGCGGAGGAGCGGGCGCTGCCGATCTACGTGCTCAAGTCGAACACGATCCCCCAGATGCAGTCGAGCCTGACGTCGATCTTCTCGCTCGAGATCGATCCGCGCGAGGCGGCGCTCCGCGAGACCGAGGAGGCGATCGGCCTGGTCCTCAACCGCTCCGAGCCGGTCGAGCTGTCACCGCAGAACGCCTACATCCGGCGGCTCCAGCACCAGATGGCGGAACGCGCCAACCTCGTCTCCCGGTCGCGTGGTCGGGAGCCGTTCCGGAGGGTCCGGCTCTACCCGGACGCCGCTCGGTCCGCCTGGCGCTGATCCGGTGGGCGACCGACGGATCGGCCGGCTGCACCCGCACAACGTCGTGATCGACTGCGCGGACCACGACGTCGTGGTTCCGTTCTGGGAGGCGGCGCTCGGCTGGTCGTCGCACCGGATCAACGACCAGTTCGTCGGCCTCCGAGCACCTGCGGACGAGGAAGCCGGCTTCGACATCCTCTTCCAGAAGGTGCCCGAGCCGAAGGTCGCGAAGAACCGGGCCCACATCGATTTCGACGCGGCGGACATGGCGGCCGAGGTGGAGCGGCTCGTCGGTCTCGGTGGCCGGAGGCTTGCCGAGCATTCGCTGGGCGACTTCCGCTGGACGATCGTCGCCGATCCGGAGGGCAACGAGCTCTGCGTGACGATCCGGTGAGAGTCGTGGGCCCGGCGACCGGCTCCGCGACCGGTGCCGACGCCGCGGATCGGCTCGCGCTCCTCGGACCCGCCGACCGGCTGCGACGGCTCGCCCGGGTGCTCATCGGCTACGGCGTCGTGGGGCTGGTCGTCGCCGCGCTCGCGCTCCTCGCCATGATCGTCGGGATCGGCCGGGTGAACGGCATCACCGACCGGTTCGGTGGGGACCTCGGCGGGATCTCCCGGACCCTCGACCGGACGAGCGACGTCCTCGACAAGGCGGCCACGACGGCCCGCGGGTTCGGTGCGACCGTCGACGGCACGACAGCGGCTCTCGCGACCGTCGGCACGGACATCGATTCGATCGTGCCCCGCCTCGCGTCGATCGCCGAACAGACGTCGAACCTGAACATCCTCGGGGCGCAGCCGCTCGCCGGGGTTGGCGGGCTGTTCCGGGACATCGCCGGCCAGCTCACGGACGTCCGGACCCAGCTCACGACGATGTCGAGCCGGCTCACGACGAACCGCGCGGCCCTGGACGCCAACGCGACGTCCCTCGCCGACCTCGCGACCGAGACGCGGACGTTGTCGACGCGGCTGGGCGGCGACGCGCTCGTCGGCGCGATCGACGATCTCCGCGTCGTGCTGATCGTCGTTCTCGGGATCGGCGCGCTCGGCGCCTCCGTGCCGTCCGTCGGTGCGCTGCTGATCGGGCTCTGGCTGCGGCGAGAGGTCGAGCAGCGTTCGGAGCGGTCGACCGGGCCCTAGCGGCGGATCGCGCTCGGGTCGAACCAGATCCGCTCCCCGCTGAACCGCCGCGCGTCCGGGTCCCACGGAAAGAGGATCAGGACCTCGAGGTCGACCGGCAGACCGCTCGGCGGAGCGCCGGCCCAGGGCCCGTCGTTCGTCCCCGTGAGCCGCGCGACCTCGAAGACGCCCTGCGGCCCGACGACGATCTCGGTCAGCGCGAACCGGTTGTCCGGGAAGGCGGCGAAGAGCTCCGTGTAGAACGCGCGGGCGCCGCCCTGACCCGCCCAGCGCCGGCCGGTCGGCACGATCTCGTAGACGCAGTCCGGCGTCAGCGTCGCGAGGAGACCGGCCACGTCCCGACGATCCTCGGCGATCGAATGGCGGACCCAGAGCCGCTTGATCGCCTTCAACTCTGCGGGGTCGAACGCCCGGGCGAGGCGCTGCCGGACGGTTGACGCATCTCGCGGGGCCGACGTCGTCTTCAACGCGACAACGCTCGCTAGACGCCCGCGACCGCCCGGATCTCGGCGTCGCGAGCCTGCGAGCGCAGCTCGATCCGGATCATCAGCGCGATGAGGATCAGCGCTCCGAGGGCGATCAGCGTCCCGGTCACGAGGTCGACGCCCACAGCCGCCGTCACGTCGACCCGGACGGATTCGACGGCCTCGTCGAGCGTCCTGGCATTGAACACGTCGCCGAAGGTCCGCGCGTTCAGATACCAGCGGGCGAGCACGCGGATGAGCCAGCTCCCGACGAGACCGACCCACGCCGCCGCCACCATGAAGAAGCCGCCGCCGGTCGGGTCGAGCCGGTACAGGACGTCCTGGATCACGCCCGGTACCGTCCGCAGGTTCATGCCCGGGATCAGCGTCCGGATCAGGGCCCTCGACGGCGTCGTGCCCGGGATGCCGCCGCCCAGGGCGGGGACATTGGCCACCACCCGACTCAGCCACAGACCGAAGAACACGAGGAGCGGGACGATGATCGCGATCTGGACGATCCCGAGTGCATCGTCGCTCGACTCGACGCGGGCCCAGGCCGCGTCGTCGAAGGCGCCGCCCGCCTTCAGCAGGTCGAGCTGCTCGTTCGCGAAGCGCAGGATCGACAACGAGCTCGCCATGCCGGCGATCGCGACCGCGGCGAGGCCCAGGAGGAACACGGCCGCGGCGATCGCGAGCGGCAGGGCCGGTCGGTAGGCGACGAGCGTCCGCGTGACGATCGCCTGTTCCTGCCGATGGGTCGCGAGCTCACCGGTGGCGGCCGCCGCCTGCTTCGCCCCGCACTTGTAGCAGCGGTTGTCACGCTGCCGGTTGATCGAGTGGCACTCGCCGCAGACCCAGACGTCGGTCACTCGGTCCCCGCCTCCCCGGCTTCGGCGCGGAGGGCTAGTGCTCGGTCGCCCCCGTGAACGTCCATCCCTCGATCCGGACCGGCGGCACGAGCACCCCGCCGAAGTCGCCCCGGATCGTACGACGTTCGCGGCCCACGGCAACCGTCCCCGCGAGCGCGGCGAGGTAGCTCTGCGTGAAGCGGAGGTTGCGGACGGGCCCCACGATCCGGCCGCCCTCGTCGAGGAACGTCCCATCCCGAGTCATCCCGGTCACGATCGCGAGCTTCGGATGGACGGGGTTCGTGTAATGGAAGCGCGTAACGAGCAGGCCACGGTCCATGCCCGCGACGAGCTCGTCGCGAGGAGTAGCCCCGGCCTCCATCACGAGGTTCAGTGGGAACGGGCCGTAGGGGTTCGGCGCCGGCAGGCCGTGACCGGTCGATCGCCGGCCGGCCCGGGCGGCCGTCTGCGCGTCCCAGACGACGTCGCGGCAGACGCCTCGCTCCACGAGGACGACGCGCTGCTTTGCGACCCCCTCGTAGTCGAACGCCATCGGCATCGCCCCGGGCTCGGCCGGGTCGTCGACGATCGTCACGAGCTCGCTGCCGATCACCTTGCCGGGCTCCGCGAAGCTCCGCTCCTCGAGCACGGCCAGGCCGCTGAAGCCCACGAACGAGAGCATCGACAGGATGTCGACGACCGCGTACTCCTCGAGGACGACCGTCCAGTCGCCGGGTTTGACAGCCACGGGGTTGGCCGTCGCCCGGGCCTTGTCCGCCGCCTCGCGACCCACGGCCGCCGCGTCGATCGAGCCGACGTCGACGCCACCCTGTTCGGCGTAGCCGGATCCGCCTTCCGCGGCCATCGTCACCGTGAGCAGCTGCGCAGCCGTGCGCCGCTGCTGCGCGGCGATCCCCTTCGAGTTGGCGACCGCGAACTCCTCCGTGCTCGTCGAGCACGAGCCGTAGGCGCGGACGCCGGCGACGTCCGCGGCGGCGATGACCAGGCGGACGGCCTCGGCCCGCTGCTCCGGCGATGCCGTCGCGGTCGCGTCGGACCAGCCGGCAGGCCGAGCCTCGATCGGCGTCGGTTCGGGCAGGCCGGCCCAGTCCTCGAGCTCGGCGGAGTTGCGGGCGATCGAGACCGCGGTCTCCGCGAGCCGTCGCAATCCGTCGTCGTCCAATCGGTTCGAGGCCGCGATGCCGACCCGCGTTCCGATCGCCACGCGGAGGTTGATGCTGCCGTTCGTCTCGGCGACGTTCTGGTGGATCTCGCTGTTCGCGAACCGGGTGAGCTGGGCGCGATCGATCGAGACGACCGCCTCCGCCTCGCCCGCCCCTGCCGCCCCCGCCAGCTGGACGGCCCGCTCCGCGATCGCGAGCGGCATCCCGCTCTCGCCGTTCGTTCGGCTCACCACTTGCCGACCCCGACCTGGACGTTCCGGAACCGCGCCCCGGAGCAGCCATGACCGACGTGCGCACCCTGGCCGGGCTCACCCTTGCCGCAGTTCGGCGTGCCCATCATCACCCAGCTCGACTCGTCGCCGACCGCGTCCATCGACCGCCAGAACTCGTAGGTGATCCCGGTGTACGTCGGGTTCTTGAACAGCCGGCCCTTCCGGCCGCCCTTGATCTCGTAGGCGCCCTCCGTCGCGAACTGGAAGTTCAGGCGGCGGTCGTCGATCGACCAGGAGCGATTGGAAGCCAGGTACAGCCCGTCATCCGTGTCCGCGACGATGTCGTCGAGGGTCATCCCCGGCCGCGGGAGCAGGTTCACGTTCGTCATCCGGATCAGGGGGATGCGGTTCCACCCGTCGGCGCGCATCGCCCCGCCGGACCGTCGGCCAATCCGGGGCGCCGTCTCGCGCGAGGACAGGTAGCCCACGAAGATGCCGTCCTGGACGAGCGGCACGGCCTGCGCCGCAACGCCTTCGTCGTCCCAGCCGAACGTTCCCATCCCACCGGGCGCCGTCGCGTCGGCGACGATCGTGACGAGGTCGCTGCCGTATCGGAAACCCTCCGCGAGCTTGTCCGTGGTGAGGAAGCTCGTGCCCGCGTAGCTCGCCTCCGTGCCGAAGACTCGATCGAGCTCCGTGGGGTGGCCGCAGCTCTCGTGGATCTGGAGGTAGAGCTGCGTGGGATCGAGGACGATCGTGAACCGCCCGGACGGGCACTGCGGAGCGCTGAGCAGCGCGACGCACTCCTCGGCCAACGGGCCGGCATGACCGGCAAGGTCGAGACCCCGAACGTATTCGTAGCCGGCAGCGTTGAACGGGCCGCCGTCGCCGTCCGGGTAGCTCCGGCGCTGATGCTCGTCGCCCTCGATCGCGTTGGCCTCGATGCCCGCGCCGACGTGGGTGATCGTCTGCTCGGTCCAGCTGCCGTCCGTCGCCGCGAACGTCCGCGTCTCCCGCTGGGCGTCGTACCGGCTCTCCGTGAAGGCGACGCCCTCGACCCGGCGGAGCTCCTCGTCGGCGGCGAGGAGGTCGCCGATCTTCTGCTCCAGCGGAACGGCGAACGGGTCCTCCTCGAGTGGCGTCTCGTAGCGGCCGTGGGCCGGCGGCCGGTCGTCGAGGACGACCCGGTCACGGAGCGCCGTGGCCGACGCGCGGGCGATCCGGACGGCCTCGGCTGCGACGCGGTCCGCCTCGTCCGTCGTCAGGACGCTCGAGCTGGAGAAGCCCCAGCCGCCGTCGACCAGGACGCGGACGCCGAAGCCTTCGCTCTCCCCGGACGCGACGCCTTCGACGCGGCCGCTCTTGACGTCGATCGACTCTTCCGCGCGGTGGACGACCCGGACATCGGCGTACGACGCGCCGAGCTGGAGGGCCGTGTCGAGGGATCGTTCGCTCAGGTCACGCATCGGGCGCCGGAGCGTAGCAGAGGGGTCCGCGCCTTCGCGCCTCGGGCATTTGCCGCATTCCCGGCCCGCGCTGCGGCCCGCGGCTCGGGCCGGACGTGCCGACCGGGTTCGGTGAACCCGGTTCGCGTCAGAGGACGGGCTTGCCCGCGATCGCGGACCAGGTCAGGACCAGGCCGATCCCCAGGACGGCGACGGACGCGACGAGCGGGACGACGGCGGCCAGCCGACCGAACCCGCTGGTTCGGGGGACGCGGTCCAGCCGCGATCGGGCGAAGACCATCGCCAGGCCGACGCCCGTCATGACGCCGGCCATCCCGAGGCCGAAGGCCGCGACGAGCACGACGCCGAGGATCGCCCGCCCGGCCACGATCGAGCCGAGGAGGATGACGAGGGCCGAATACGACGGGACCAGCCCGCCCGTGAGACCCAGCGCGAACAGGCCCCGCCAGGTCAGGGTCGTGCCGACGGGGGGTCCGTGGCGATGCGACCGGCCAGCGTGGCGGTGCTCCGGCTGGTCGTGGTCGTGGTCGTGGTCGTGGTCGTGCTCGTGGTCGTGGTGGTGCTCGAGCGCGTCCTCGTGCCCGTGTTCGTGCGGGTCGTCGTGTTCGTGGTGGTCGTGGTCGTGGTCGTGGTCCCGCGACGATCGTCGACCGCGCACCTGGTTCACCAGCATCACCCCGCCGATGGCAACGATCGAGATCGCGGCGATGACCGGCGTCGTTCGGGCGATCACGTCCGGCGGGAGCGTCCCCTCGGCGGCGACGACCAGGAGGGCGAGCAGCAGGATCCCGAGCGTGTGCGAGACGGCGACTGACAAACCCAAGCCGATGGCATGGACGGCTGATCCGCGCGTTCCGACGAGGTAGGCGGCCATCACCGTCTTGCCGTGGCCCGGCGTGACGGCGTGGAACGCGCCGATGGCAACCGCCGCGAGGATCGCCCCGAGCCAGACGAGCGGGTCGATCCGGCCGGACAGGGCGGACGTCAGCGCGGCGGGCAGCTCGCTCGCCACGCCGCCCGGCACGGCCGCTGCTGCGGTCCCGGTCACCGGGGATGCCGCCGCCGGGACCGCCGTTGCGACCGGCGCGGAGGCGGCGACGGGGCCGGGCCGGACGCCGATCGTCGCGGATCGGATGTCGAGCGGCTGGGCGATCATGTCGGCCGGGTAGGCGGTGAGCTTCTGGCTGGGGCTGGTCCGCGGCAGGCCGTTCGTGTCGAGGCTCATGCCGTCACCAGTCGCGATGATCTCGCGCCAGCCGATCCGCTCGGCGAACGAGGTGTCCGAGAACGTGAGCGTCGTCGCTCCCGAGATGGGCTGCGGCAGGGTCGCGCTGAACGGACACTCCAGGCGGAGCGTCGACAGGCCGCCGGCGCCCGGCGGGAACGAGATCGAGTGGCCTGAACCCGCAAGCGGCACCGCGGCTCCGCCCAGGACGAGATGGAGATCCGGGGCGAGGTCGCCACAGGCCGTCGCCGCCCACGCCGCGGCCTCGTCGTCGCTGACGCTGCCGTCGCCGTCCGTGTCCGCCTCCTGGCGGTCCTGGAAGGCCGGGATCTCCGCCTTGTCGATGACGATGTCGACGTCGATCCGGTCCGTGCCGATCGTCAGCCCGGCGTAGTGGTTGATCGTGAAGTTGCCGAGGGGATGGGCCGAGGCCAGGGCCGGGATGGCGAGCGCGACGGCGGCCATGACGACGACACCGAGGAGCCTGGCAACGCGGCGATGGGCCCGCCGGGATCCCGGAGCAACGCGACGGGGGGAGCGGAGGCGTCCCATGACGCCGAGGGTACGCTCGCGAACCCACGGCGGATGACCGCCGGTCGAATGTGGCGCGAACGCGCCGCTCGAACCTACACTCGCCGCGTGGATCGTCCCGCCCGCCCGCCCGAGCGCGGCCGCTTCATCACGTTCGAGGGACCGGAGGGCGCCGGGAAGACGACCCAGGCGGCCAGGCTCGAGGCGACCCTCCGCGAGCGCGGGCTCCCGGTGATCTCCACCCGCGAGCCGGGTGGCACGGTCCTCGGGGAGCGGATCCGCGCCATGCTCCTGGCGCCGGTCGCGGCGGGTGACCCGCCCGTCGATCCGCTCGTCGACGCTCTGCTGTTCAATGCGGCTCGCCGCCAGCTCGTCGCGGAGGTGATCGAGCCGGCGCTGAGCGGGGGAACGACGGTGATCTGCGCTCGCTTCGCGGACTCCACGCGGGCCTATCAGGGTCACGGTGGCGGGCTCCCGATCGCCGAGCTGAGCCGGCTGGAGGCGGTCGCGACGGGCGGGCTCCTGCCGGACCGAACGATCCTCCTCGACGTCCCGGTCGAGATCGGTCTGGCCCGAAAGGCGCCGGACGACCGGACGCGCTTCGAGACCGCCTACGACCTCGCGTTCCACCAGCGCGTCCGGAGCGGCTTCATGGCGATGGCCGCCGCGGAGCCGGCCCGGTTCGTGGTCGTGGACGCCCGCGCGGAGCCGGACGCGATCGCCCGGCGGGTGCTACGGGCCGTCGATCCGCTGTTCGACGACCTCGACGCACGCCCGCAACCGGCCGGGCCGGATGAACCGAAACGGCCGGGCGTGCGCATCTCTTCATGAACGAGAGCCAGACCGGCCTTCGCGGACGCTCGGCGCCCTCCACGGACGACGCCGACCGGGCAGTCCTCGCGCTCGTCACTGCCGGCCAGCTCGATGCCCTCCAGGAGCTCTACGACCGTTACCGTGTCCTCGCCTACTCGATCGCCCTCCGGATCACGACCGACGCCTCTCTCGCGGAGGACGTCGTCCAGGACGCCTTCCTCGGCGTCTGGCGCAACGCGTCCCGCTATGTCGAGGGCCGGGGCAGCGTGAAGACCTGGCTCCTGTCGATCGTCCACCATCGGGCGGTCGACGCGGTCCGCCGCCGACGGCCCACCTCCGAGCTGCCGGAGCGGGAGGACGTGCCGCCCGCCGCGCTCACGCTTCCCGACGTCTGGCCGGAGGTCGCCGGCAACCTCGACCGGGCAGAGATCGCCGCGGCGCTCGCCACGCTGTCCGAGGCGCAACGCGAGGCGATCGAGCTCGCCTATTGGGGCGGCCTCACCCAGCAGGAGATCGCCGAGCGAACCGGCGCTCCGCTCGGGACGGTGAAGAGCCGGGTTCGCCTCGGCTTGCTGGCGCTTCGACGCTCCCTCGTCGGTGGCGACGAGCTGAGCGACGGCCTCGCGGGGGAGGGGCCGCCATGACCGAACGCGGCGGCCGCGACGTGTCCGCGATCAGCTGCGAGGAAGCAGCCGAGATGGCGCCGGCCTACGTTCTCGATGCCCTCGAGCCGGCCGAGGCGGCGGCCGTTCACGCCCATCTCGCGTCCTGCGAGCAGCCGCACCCGGAGTTCGGGGAGTATGGCGGCGTCGTCCCGGCACTCCTGGAGCTCGACGACTCGCAGCTCGTGGAGCCGCCCGCGGCGCTCCGCGATCGGATCCTGGCCGCCGCCGCGGCCGACCTCGAGGCCCGCCAGGGGCGGATGGCTCCCAGCGTGACCGAGGCGGCGTCCGGCCCGATCGCGTTCCCGTCCGCTGCCGACCGCTCGGCTCGCGCGGAGCCGCGCCGGGCGTTCGGTGCGAGCCGGCTCGACTGGGCGCTGCGGATCGCCGCGGTCGTCGCGATCGTCGCGATCGGTGGATGGGGCCTGATCGTGCAGGGTCAGCTCACGAGCGAACGAGCCTTCAACCAGGCGGTGGCCGCGGTGATCCAGGCGGCGAGCGCGCCGGGTGCGAAGACGGTCGTCCTGTCGGCGCAGAAGGGGTACGCGGCCAGCGGCATCGCCGCGGTCAAGCCGGACGGATCCGTCGTCGTGGCCATGCGCGACCTCCCGGCGACGACCGGCACACAGGTGATCACCGCGTGGTCGATCGTCGGGTCGAACGCGCCCGTTTCGATCGGCGACTTCCCGGTCGGGCCGGGCGGGAGCACGTCGTTCACGACGCGCCCGGCACCGAACCCGGCCGGCACGACGATCGCGCTCACCCTGGAGCCGAACGCCGGCAACACCGCACCGAAGGGGCAGATCGTCAGCGCCGGCGTCGCCGCGGCCCCACCCGGGGCGAACGGCTAGGGGGTCTCCGGCGACCGGGGGCCCGGAGGGCCGGCCAGGTCGGCTCGCTAGGTGCCCGCGGCCCTCGTCGTCTCGACGGTCCCGCGGCGGGCGTCGCGCGCTCGATCGAGCGCCGCCTGGGCCGCGGCGATGACGCTCTCGGGATCGGTGCCATCGGCCGGGAAGCGGGCGACGCCGGCCGTGATGGAGATCGGCCGGCCGCCGACAGCCGGCAGCGCCGCGATCCCGTCGAGCACGCGTTGGGCGACCATCGCACCGGCGGCTCCTGGGGCGACCAGGAGGAACTCATCGCCACCGTAGCGGGCGACGGTGTCGACGAGCCGGACGGAGCCGGCCAGCACCGCGGCCACCGATCGGAGGACGTCGTCGCCGGCGTTGCGGCCCGCCGCCTGGTTCGTCGCACCGAACTCGTCGACGTCGAAGATCGCGACGGAGACCTCGCCACCCCCTCGGCCGGCACGCGTCAGCTCCAGCTCGAGGACGCGGGCGATCGTCCGGAGGTTGGCGAGGCCGGTGAGCGGATCCGTATGCGCGAGCCGCTCGAACCACTCGGATCGCTCCGCCGCCGTTGCGGACAGGCGCGATCGGTCGACGGCGAGAGCCGCGATGTCGGCGATCAATCGGAGGTAGGTCGCGTCCGCCGCGGCCGCGGCGGCATCCGTTGGGAAGGTCAGCGCGATCGCACCCAGCGGCTCCTCGATGCCTGATCGTGCAGCGATCAGCGGGAGGGCGATCGTCGACCCCGCCCGCGCTTCGGTCCGGTCTCGACCGGCAGCGGCGAGCGGATGATCGGGATCGGCGGCCTTCGTGACGGCCTCCGCCTGGGCGTCCGGCTCGATGCCGATCGTGAGCGCGATCTCCGGGTCCGGCCGGTCCGGGTCCTGGAGGCTCACGATCGCGCTCGAAGCCCCGGATGCCGCGACCCCGGCCGCGACGAGGGTCCCGAGCGCCGCATCCAGGTCGGAGCCGTGGACGACGGCCGCGACGCCGGCCGCAAGGGCCTCGAGAGGGGCAGGGGGTTCCACGCGCTCGGTCACGGGCGAACTCCTGGCGACGCTTGGGATCGCGCGAGCGGGCGCCGCTCGGCGGCGGCATCGTACACCGGCGACTCTCCGCCGATCCCGCCGGGCCCGCCCCGGCCCGGACCCGCCGTCATGCCGGAACACGGTGGGCGGTTCCCCTTCCGGCAGAGCCGGCCACGCGCGGCGACGCGGTCGGCGACGAACGACCCACGGGGCGGTCATCCGACCATGACGCCGCGGTATGCTCGCCCGGTGAAGCTCGTCGTCGCGATCGTGCACCACGAGGACGCGGGCGCTCTCGTCGATGCCCTCCTCGACCGGGAATTCCGGGCGACGCGGCTGGCGAGCTCGGGCGGGTTCCTGAAGCAGTCGAATGCGACCGTGATCCTCGGCGTCGAGGACGACAACGTCGACGAGGTCCTCGACATCGTCCGGGATGCGTGTCACCCGCGGACCCAGGTCGTGAACCCGATGCCACCGATCATGGAGCCGGGCGAATTCTTCATGCCCTACCCGCTCGAGGTCGAGGTCGGCGGCGCGACCGTCTTCGTCCTCCCCGTGGAGCGGTTCGAGCGGATCTGACCCCGGATGCGGATCTCGGGATGACGGCCGATGGGGTGCCGCCAGCCGTCGGCACGCGCGCGACGTGGACGCGAACGATCACCGCCGATGACGTCGCGGCCTTCGCGGGGATCAGCGGCGACCGGAACCCGCTCCACTTCGACCACAGGATGCGGCCGGCGTGACGGAGGCCGCGAACGGTCCGGTGGACCCGCCTGGCAGTGCCGCTCAGCTGACCCTCCTCGCCAGCGGCGTCCTCCTCGCCTTCGCCCCGTGGTTCAGCGCCTCCGCCGTCGGGGTTCCGCTGACGGCGGAGTGGCACCTGACGT
>JBPYEM010000474.1:0-2536 GCA_051985205.1 Candidatus Limnocylindrales bacterium
TCGACGCCTCGTTCCGGTTCCTGCTCGAGCGCGAGCCGCCGACCGCAATCCTCCGGTCGTTCGACCTGCCGGAGATCGGCCGCTATTTCCCGGAATTCGCGTCGGAGATCCGCGGGCGAATGAACGCCGGCTGAGCTCCGGCCGCCGGCTCAGGACGCCTGGGGTTGCGCGACCATGCAGGCGGCGTCCATCGGGATGCTGATCTGGAACGGGAGGTCGAGCTCCGTCAGGCGCTGGATCCCGAGGATCTCGTACACGACGCCGACCGGACCGACCCCGGCCTCTGCCGGCTCGGCGTCGGACGCGTTATCGCGGCCGAGGGCGCATCGATCCGCGGTTCCGGCGATGACGAGGAACAGCCGGCCGCCCGGTTGGACGACGGTCGGCACGAACGGTCGCGTCGTCTCCGGGCGATTGATGTCGACGACGTCAGGATCGACGAGCAATCCGACCGACCGAATGTCGCCCCACGCTCGGAACGTCTCGTTGCGGGCGACGCCGAGGATCGTGATCGGAACGGGCGCGCGGTTCGTCACATCCAACCCGAATGTCAGGACGCCGTTCGGACCCACGGTGAACGTCGCGATGTCGTGCGGGCCGTCGAACGATCCGTCCGATGAAGCGCGCGATGACGCGTATCCCTGCCCGTACTGCCACGCGCCCTCCACCCAGCCGACATCGGAATCGTTCGCCAGGTGGAGGTAGCCGACCGCCAGCGCGGCGAGCGCGGCCAGCGCGGCGGCCCTCCGCGACCGGGTCCAGCGCCGACCGAGCACCCAGACTGCCGCGAGGATCATCGCGCCCGGAACGATCGGCAGGTCGAGGCGGTTCGGCTCCGCGACACCGGACCCGATCGCGTTCGGGTCGAACGGTCCAGAGACGGCGGCCGGGCCCCCGACCGAGGGATCGAGGCCGATCGGCCGGCCGCCGACGGAGACGCCGATGACGGCCAACGTGACGACGGCCGCCGCGAGCGCCACCCACCGGACGACGGGCCTGAGGCCGTGGCCGGCAGCGCTGCGCTCGCTCCGCACCCGGGCGAGAAGGTCGTCAGGCGCGGGCCCGGGATCCCGATCTGCATCGACGGACCGGATGATCGAGACGAGGTCAGTCTCCGTCATGTCCCATCCTCCTCCGTCTCCAGCGCGATCCGGAGCCGCCCCATCGCTCGGTTCAGGCGGGACTTGACGGTCCCCGGCGGGACGTTCGTCCGCTCAGCGATCGCGTCGACCGTCAGGTCGGACCAGAAGCGCAGGGTCAGGACGACCTGCTCGTCGGCTGGCAACCGGGCGATCCCGCGAGCGACCAGGTCCTGACGGTGGCTCGCGTCTCGAAAGTCCGGGCCGTCATCCGGCCGGGTGGCGTCGATCTCGACGATCGGGTGACGTCGCCGGCGCCGCAGGCGGTCACGGCAGGTGTTGACGAGGATCCGGCCGAACCACGCGTCGAACCGGGCCAGGTCACGCAGCTGGCGCCGCGCGCGCCAGGCGACCAGCGCGGCGTCGGCGACCGCATCTTCGGCCTCGATCGGATCGCCCAGGATCACGGCCGCGAGACGATAGGACGCGTCCAGCGCGGCATCGATGCGCGTGGCGACGTGGTCACCCGACGCGAGCGTCGCGCGAACCGTCGGCGCAAGCGGAACCGTCTCCGAGCCATCCATCCCGTCACACCAACCGACGACGGAGCGGTGCAAAACGTTCGGGCCGTGGAGCCCGAATGTGCCCGCGCGTATGATCGCGCCCGTGTGTGAGCACTACGTCGCCCGGGCAGCGGAGCCGTTCCGGATCGACGCGCTCTGGCCGTTCACGGAGCGGCTCGAGCGCTTCGGCATGGCGGGCTTCGGTTGGGGCGCTGCGTGGCTGACGGCGGGAGGCACGATCGCGAGTCACCGCGACGTCCGGTCGTTCCGGGACGATCCCGAGGGAGCCGCCGCCGTCGGTCGCCACCACACGACGAGTCTCCTCGTTCATGTCCGGCGGCCGTCGAAGCTGTCCACGCTCCAGCTCGCCGACACGCAGCCGTTCGTCGACCCCCGCTCGAGGTTCGCCTTCAGCCACAACGGCGACCTCCGGAACATCGCCCTGGCCCGGCGTCGGTACGTGGCCGAGGGGCGCATCGCCGGCCGTGCCGACACGGAAGTCGGCGCCCGGTGGCTCGAGGACGCCTGGGACGACTGTCCGAGCCCAGCCGCCGCCCTGCGCGCCCTCCACGCGGCCTTCGGCGGCGAGGCGAACCTCGCGACGCTCGGCGCCGATGGTTCGGTGGTCCACTACGCCGGCAACACGGAGAACCCCGTCTACACCTTCCGGCTGGGGCGGATCGGCATCGCGTCCACCGCGCTCTACTCGATCGACCGATCCTTGTTCCAGCTCGCAGCGCCCGGCGCGACCGACCGCCGCGTCGTGCGCCCGGGCGGCGTCATCTTTCTGGCGGAGGACGGAACGCCGATCGCGGCCTGACCGCGGCCCGACCACGTCCTGATCGCTCGTCCCCGCACGAGCCGTAACGCTTCGCCCATGGCCGCGTCGTAGGC
>JBPYEM010000475.1:0-9757 GCA_051985205.1 Candidatus Limnocylindrales bacterium
TCCGGTTCGTGGACGAGGAGGCCGGGATGGGTCTCGAACCGGACGGAGCGTTCGGCGAGCGCGGCCTCGACCGCCCGGTCCCTCGCCCGACCATACGGCCCGTGATCCCGGCTGGCCGCGACGACCGTCGCACCCATCTCGGCGGCGAACCGCCGGACCACCTCGACCGGATCCCCGGCGAGGACCGTGAGCGCGCTCGCGCGCGCGCGCAGCTCGCGATCGAGGCTCGCCAGGGCACCGGCCAGGAACCAGGCGCGGTTCGCGGACGGCCACCGTCCGGGAAGGAGCGCCGGATCGACCACGAACAGCGGCGCGACGGAGCCGAAGGTGGCGAGGGCGTGGGTCAGCGCCGGGTGATCGTGGACGCGGAGGTCGCGCCGGAACCACACGACGGCGACGGTTGCGGGCATCGTCGGAATCGTAGGCGGCGCCTCCGGGCACCGCCGCCCGGGCGGTATCCTCGACGGACGAGCGCGGGCGCCGGGACCGCGATCCGAGTGGGAGCAGCGTGGCCGCCAAGCGCCAGCCGATCCTCGACGCACCGAAGCCCGCCACCGACGACGCCGCGGCGCTGCGCGCCCGCGTCGCGGAGCTCGAAGCGCGCGAGGCCGAGCGCGAGCGGGCGGAGAAGGTCCAGGCGGCGCTGTACCGGATCGCGGAGGCCGCGTCGGCTGCGACGGACCTCCAGGCCTTCTACCGGGAGATCCATGCGATCGTCGGCGAGCTGATGTTCGCCGAGAACTTCTACATCGCGCTCTACGACCCGGACCGGGGTCGGATGAACTACCCCTATTACGTCGACGTTCTCGACGACGACCCGCCGGACCCGAAGACCTGGGAGCCATTCGGCGAAGGCCAGGCGCGGGGGATCACCGCCTATGCACTGCGGCTGGGTCGTCCGCTCAGGCTGGACAGTCCCGCGTTCCGGAAGCTGCAGGCGTCGGGAGAGGTGGAGCAGCTGGGCGTCGTCACGAAGGACGGGACCTGGCTCGGCGTGCCGCTGTCCGCCGAGGGCACGAACCTGGGGCTCGTCGTCGTGCAGGGCTACACCGCCGACCAGCGCTACGCGGATGGCGATCTGGACCTCCTCGCCTTCGTCGGCCAGCACATCGGCGCGGCACTGACGCGCGTCCGGGCCATCGAGGAGACGCGCCAGCGCAACGCCGAGCTCGCCGTGATCAACGACATCGGCATCGCGCTCGAGGACCAGCTGGACTTCGACGCCATCGTGGACGTGGTCGGCGAGCGCCTCGCCGCGATGTTCCAGTCCGACGACATGTTCATCGGGCTGTATGACCGGGCCTCGAACCTGATCAGCTTCCCGTTCGACCTGGATCACGGCCATCGGGTCCATCGCGAGCCGATCCCGCTCGGCAGCGGCCTGTCATCCAAGGTGATCGGCACGCGTCGCCCGCAGCGATTCGGGACCATCGCCGATCAGGTCGCCGCCGGAGCCGTCGTCCCGCCCTACGAGGACCAGACACCGCTCGGCGAGTCCTGGCTCGGCGTGCCGATCCTGGCCGGCAGCGAGGCGATCGGCCTCGTGACCTTCGGCAAGTCCGCCCGGGATGCATTCAGCGAGAGCGACGAGCGCGTGGTGAGCACGATCGCCTCGAGCATGGGGGTGGCCCTCGAGAACGCCCGCCTCTTTGCCGAGACGAAGCGGCTCCTCAACGAATCGAAGGAGCGGGCCGCGGAGCTCTCGGTCATCAACGAGATCGGCGCGGCGCTGGCGGAACAGCTCGAGTTCCAGGCGATCATCGACCTTGTCGGCGAGCGGGTCGGTCAGATCTTCGACACCCGTTCGCTGCACATCTCGCTCTACGACGAGGCGTCCGGTCGGATCGACTTCCCGTACCTGATCGAGGAGGGCGAGCGACTCGACGGCGGCTCGCTCCAGTTCGGCGAAGGACTGACCTCCCAGGTCATCCGGAGCCGGGAGCCGCTCCTCCTCCTGAGCAGCGAGGAATCGATCGCCCGCGGCGCGGTGACCCAGGGCCTGACGACGCAGTCCTGGCTCGGTGTGCCGATCCTCGCGGGCGACCGCGTGCTGGGCACGATCGCCCTCGAGAGCCTCGTCCCCAACCACTTCGGCGACGCCGACGTCCGACTCCTGGGCACCCTCGCCACGAGCATGGGCGTCGCCCTCGAGAACGCCCGCCTGTTCGACGAGACGAAGGTCCTCCTCGCGGAGACCGAGCAGCGGAATGCCGAGCTGGCGGTCATCAACGACATCGGCACGGCTCTCGAGCAGCAGCTCGACTTCGACGCGATCGTCGACGTCGTCGGCGAGCGCCTGTCGGCGATGTTCCGTTCGGACGACATGTTCATCGGCCTGTACGACAAGGCCACGAACCTCATCAGCTTCCCGTACGAGCTGGATCACGGGCGGCGAGTCCATGGCGAGCCGATCGCGATGGGATCGGGCCTCTCGTCGAAGGTGCTGACGAGCCGCCGGCCGCTGCGTTTCGGGAGCTACGCCGATCAGGTCAGCTCGGGATCGCTGACGGGCGTGTACGAGGAGGGCGAGCTCGCGACGGTTCCGGGCGAGTCGTGGCTGGGCGTGCCGATCCTGTCCGGCAGCGAGGCCATCGGTCTGGTGGTGTTCGGCAAGACGGCCGCGGACGCGTTCAGCGAGAGCGACGAGCGGGTCGTGAGCACGATCGCCTCGAGCATGGGCGTCGCCCTCGAGAACGCCCGGCTCTTCGCCGAGACGAAGCGGCTCCTGGCCGAGACGAACGAGCGGGCGGCGGAGCTGGCACTGATCAACGAGGTCCAGCGGGGGCTCGCCGAGAAGCTCGACATCCAGTCCATGTACGACCTCGTCGGCGACAAGATCACGGAGATCTTCGACGTCGACGGCGTCGACATCGAGCGCTGGGACGCGGCCGAGGGCCGAATCCACTTCGAGTACACCGTCGAGCGCGGCGAGCGGCTGCCCGCCGAGCCGATCTCGCTGTTCGGGTTCCGTCGCCACGTCGTCGAGACGCGTCAGCCGCTGCTGATCAACGAGGACCTCGAGGCACGGGCGGTCGAGTTCGGCCAGCCGGCGATCGTCGCGGGCGAGCTCGCCAAGTCCGCCCTGTTCGTGCCGATGGTGAGCGGCGGGGCGGTGACCGGCATCCTGCTGATCGAGAACCTCGAGCGCGAGCACGCCTTCAGCGATTCCGACCTTCGGCTGCTGACGACCCTCGCGGGCAGTCTCGGCGTCGCCCTCGACAACGCCCGGTTGTTCAACGAGACGAAGCGGCTCCTCTCGGAGACGAATGAGCGGGCAGCCGAGCTCGCGCTGATCAACGAGGTCCAGCGATCCCTGTCGGAGAACCTCGACATCCAGGCGATGTACGACCTGGTGGGCGACAAGATCCGCGACATCTTCGACGCCGAGGTCGTCGACATCGGGATCTTCGACGACGAGAAGGACACGCTCCGCTTCACGTACACCTACGAGAGCGGTGAGCGGCTCGAGGACCTCGAGATCCCGATCAGCCCGCTGGCGCGCGAGTTCCGCCGCAACCGGAAGCCCTTCCTCCTGAACCGCGGCATCGCCGAGTGGTTCACCGAGCACGGGATCCCGAATTCCGTCCTCCAGGGACAGCCGGCCTTGTCCATCCTGAACGTGCCCCTGATCGTCGGCGCCGATGTTCGCGGCCGCATCTCGCTGCAGAGCGTCGATCACGAAGACGCCTTCAGCGAGTCCGACGTCCGGCTCCTCAGCACGATCGCGAGCAGCCTCGCGGTCGCCCTCGAGAACGCCCGTCTCTTCGACGAGACGAAGCGGCTGCTGTCGGAGACGAACGAGCGGGCAGCCGAGCTCGCCCTCATCAACGACGTCCAGCACGGCCTCGCCCAGCGACTCGACCGCCAGTCGATGTACGACCTCGTCGGGGACCGGATCCAGGCGATCTTCGACGCCCAGATCGTCGACATCGCGGTCGTGGAGCCGGAGCTCGACCAGGTCCGGTTCCTGTACACGATCGAGCGTGGCGTCCGCTTCCCCGAGGAGACGATGGCGATCATCGGCCCCCGCCGGCACGTGATCGCCACGAAGGCGCCGCTCCTGTTCAACCACGACGTGACCGAGCAGGTCCGCCGGCTCGGCCAGGAGCCGGGGGTGACCGCGGGCGAGCTCCCACGGTCTGCCCTGTGGGTCCCGCTCATGGTCGGGAACGAGGTGACGGGGATCATCTCGCTCCAGAACATCGACCGCGAGAACGCGTTCAGCGACTCCGACGTCGAGCTGCTGACGACGCTCGCGGCCAGCCTCAGCGTCGCGCTGGAGAACGTCCGCCTGATCGACGAGACGCGCCAGCGCCTCGCCGAGCTCGGGACCGTCAACGAGGTCAGCCAGGCCCTGTCGAGCCAGCTCGACCTCGAGGCGCTGGTGGAGCTCGTCGGCGAGCAGATGCGACGGACGTTCGAGGCGGACATCGTCTACCTCGCCCTGCACGACGTCGAAGCCGCCCAGATCGACTTCGCCTACTACTTCGAGGACGGTGCCCGGCGGGCCCAACCGCCCATGCGCTACGGCGAGGGGCTCACGACGCGGATGCTCCAGACCCGGGAGCCGATGCTCCTGAACCGGCAGGCGGACTGGGATGCGACCGGCATCAAGCGGGTCGGCGCCCCGGCGAAGTCCTATCTCGGCGTCCCGATCGTCGTCGGCGACTCGGCGATCGGAGCGATCAGCGTCCAGAGCACGACGATCGAGGGCCGGTTCGGCGAGGCCGACGTGCGGTTGCTCTCGACGATCGCGGCGAACGTCGGCGTGGCGATCCAGAACGCCCGCCTCTACCAGGAGGCGCATCGCCGGGCCGATGAGATGGCGGCCCTCGCGGAGGTCGGCCAGGAGATCTCGGCGACGCTCGACGTCGACACCGTCCTCGCCCAGATCGGACAGCGCGTCCAGACGCTGCTGAGCGCGGACACGACGGCCCTGTTCCTCGTCCAGCCGGACGGTTCCTTCACGGCGCGGCTCGCGATCGGTGAGCTCGCGGAGGCGCTGCGTGCCGACACGATCCACGAGGGCGAGGGGCTCATCGGGGATGTCATCCGGCGGCGGACGCCGGAGTTCGTCAACGCCACGAGCCTCGACCCGCGGACCGTGAACATCCCCGGAACCGAGGACGACCCCAGGACGGAGCGCCTGATGGCGGCGCCGCTCATCTCCAGGGACCGCGTCGTCGGGGTCGCGGCGGTCTGGCGGACGGAGGGCCACCCATTCGGCCAGGACGACCTGGACTTCCTGGTGGGCCTCGCCCGTCAGGCCACGATCGCGATCGAGAACGCCCGGCTCTACCGCCAGGCCCAGGACGCGACGGTGGCAGCAGAGGCCGCCAACCAGGCGAAGAGCGCCTTCCTCGCCGCGATGAGCCACGAGATCCGGACCCCAATGAACGCCGTCATCGGGATGAGCGGGCTGCTGCTCGAGACGGAGCTGGACCCGGAGCAGCGCGATTTCGCCGACACGATCCGCACCTCGGGCGATGCCCTGCTCACGATCATCAACGACATCCTCGACTTCTCGAAGATCGAGGCGGGCAAGGTCGACCTGGCCGCCGAGCCGTTCTCGTTGCGGACGTCGATCGAGAGCGCCCTGGACGTCGTCGCCCCGATCGCGGCCAAGAAGGGCGTCGAGCTCGCCTACGCGATGGGTGCCTCCCTGCCCGAGGCGATCGTCGGCGACGCCGGTCGGCTCCGCCAGATCGTCCTCAACCTCCTCTCGAACGCGATCAAGTTCACGGAGCAGGGGGAGGTGGTCCTGTCCGTCGAGGGAACGGCGCCCGCGCGACAGAAGGATCCGTGGACGGTCGCGATCGAGGTCCGCGACACCGGCATCGGCATCCCGCCGGAGCGGATGAACCTGCTGTTCCAGTCGTTCAGCCAGGTCGACGCCTCGATCTCCCGGCGATACGGCGGGACGGGTCTCGGTCTCGCGATCAGTCGCCGCCTCGCGGAGTCGATGGGCGGATCGCTGACCGCGTCGAGCAGCGGCGTCGCCGGCGAAGGATCGACGTTCCGGCTCGTCCTGCCAGCCGTCGCGACGACGCTCCCCGACGCCCCGCCGCCGGCGCCCGAACGAAGCCTTCGCGGCTGCCGCATCCTCGTCGTCGACGACAACGCCACGAACCGGCGGATCCTGACGAGCTTCCTGGAGCGCTGGGGTGTCGAGGCGAAGGCGACCGCATCGCCGCTCGAGGCGATCGCCTGGGTCCGGGGCGGCGCCGGGTTCGATGCCGCCGTCCTCGACTTCCTCATGCCGGAGCGGGACGGGATCGAGCTGGCCGAGGACCTCGCCGGGGCGACCCCGGACGACCCGATGCCCGTCGTGATCCTGTCGTCGATCGGCCAGCACGGCCGGACGGCACCGAACGTGAAGGCGACGCTCGTGAAGCCGGTCAAGCCGTCGGCGCTCCACGACGCCCTGGCGGACGCGCTGCTCGCGGGCACGGCCGCGACCGATGCGGCGCCCGCTGCGGCGCCGCGCCGCCGGACCGTCAAGGCAGCGTCCGCGTCGACGGCGCCGGCGGTCGCGGGTTCTGCCGCGGCGGGCGTCGACCCCGCGGCGTCGGCGCTCGCCGGCCTCCGGGTCCTGCTCGCCGAGGACAACGCGGTCAACCAGAAGCTCGCGCTCCGCCTGCTCCAGCGGATGGGCCTCGCGGCATCCGTCGTCGAGGACGGACGGGCTGCGGTCGCCGCCGTGGAGTCCGGCGAATTCGACGTCGTGCTGATGGACGTCCAGATGCCGGAGGTCGACGGTCTGGAGGCAACGCGCCAGATCCGGTCGCGCTGGCCGGATCGACCCATCCGGATCGTGGGGCTGACGGCGAACGCGATGGCCGGCGACCGCGAAGCCTGCCTGGCCGCCGGGATGAACGACTACGTCTGGAAGCCGATCCGGACGGAAGAGCTCCAGGCGGCGCTCGAGCGGGCGCGGCCGGTCGCGGCGGGAGGCGCATCGTGACGGCGGGAGGCGCATCGTGACGGCGGGAGGCGCATCGTGACGGCGGGAGGCGCATCGTGACGGCGCCGGTCGCCGCGAACGGGGAGGGCCTGCCCGGCCGGATCCTCGTCGTCGACGACACGCCGTTCAACCGCCAGCTGCTCGCCCGGTTGCTGCGCGGCCTCGGCCATGAGCCCGTCGAGGCGGAGGACGGTCGCCAGGCGCTCGACCGCCTCCGGGACGCCGACGCCCCGCCGATCGACGTGATCCTGCTCGACATCCTCATGCCCGAGATGGACGGCTACGAGGTCCTGGCCGCGCTCCGCGACGATCCGGCGCTGCGCCATCTGCCGGTGATCGTGATCTCCGGGGTGGACGAGCTCGACAGCGTCGTCCGCTGCCTGGAGATGGGTGCCGCGGACTACCTGCCGAAGACGGTCGACCCGGCCATCCTGAAAGCCCGGATCGCGTCGTCCCTTGCCCGCAAGCGCCTGCACGACGCGGAGCGCGAGGCCGTCGACCGCCAGGCCGCCTCGAACGAGGTCCTCGCGATCATGAGCCGGTCGGCGTTCGACCTCCAGGTCGTCCTGGACGCGGTCGTGCGGGCAGCGGTTCGGCTGTGCCACGCCGACTACGGCGTCGCCTACGTCCTCGAGGACGGCGCGTATTGCGTGGCGGCGTCGGCAGGCGGCTCCTCGGACCTGGACTCCTGGGAGCGGCAGCATCCCATCCGGCCCGGCCGCGACAGCGTCGTGGGTCGCGTCGCGCTGATCGGCGAGACGATCCACCTCGACGACGTCCTCGCGGACCGCGAATACCTTGCGACGCCGGGCCAGCAGGTGAGCGGCTACCGCACCCTCCTGGGCCTCCCGATCGAGCAGGACGGCGCGATCACGGGCGTCCTCGCCCTGACCCGGAACGAGGTCCGCCCGTTCGGCGGGGCGGACCGGGCGCTCGCGACCGGCTTCGCCGAACAGGCGGCGATCGGGATCGCGAACGCGCGGCTGCTCGAGACCATCGAGCGCCAGCGTGGTCAGCTCGCCCGGTTCCTGTCGCCCCAGGTGGCCGAGCTCGTCTCGAGCCCGGAGGGCGAGGCGATGCTGGCGGGCCACCGCCGCGAGATCACGGCGATGTTCTGCGACCTCCGCAACTTCACGACGTTCTCGGAGACCGCGGAGCCCGAGGAGGTCCTCGGGTTCCTGCGCCGCTACCACGCGACGGTCGGCGGGCTCGTCGTCGAGCACGAGGGCACGCTCGAGCACTTCGCCGGCGACGGGCTGATGGTCTTCTTCAACGACCCGGCACTCCAGGCGGACCACGCCGCTCGGGCGGTCCGGATGGCTGTGGCCATCCGCTCGACCTTCGAGGACATCAGCGAGGAGTGGCGGCGACGCGGCCACGTCCTCCAGCTGGGCATGGGGATCGCCACGGGCTACGCCACGATGGGCCGGATCGGCTTCGAGGGCCGGTACGACTACGGCGGCGTCGGCAACGCGATCATCCTCGCCTCGCGCCTCAGCGGCGAGGCGGCGGCGGGCGAGATCCTGATCGCGCAGCGGACGTTCGCCGCGCTCGACGGTGCGGTGCCCGCAGAGGACGCGGGGGAACGCCAGCTGAAGGGGTTCAGCCGCCCGATGCCGGTGTTCCGCGTCAGGAATGGCGCGGAGACGTCCGCGGACGGGCTCGATCGCGAAGCCGCGCAGGAGGCGTCGTGAGCGCCGAGGCAGAGGACGATTCCGGCGTCATCGACGGGGCGACGTTCGCGGGGCTGCTGGAGATGACCGGCGGCGACCTCGAGTTCCTGGACGAGCTCGTCGACACCTACCTCGTCGACGGCGAAACCCAGGTCGGCGCGCTCCGCGCAGCAGCGGCCGCCGGCTCCGTCGAGGAGCTCGTCCGGCCCGCGCATTCGCTGAAGTCGAGCTCGCTGAACATCGGCGCGCTCGCGCTCGGCGAGCTCTGCCGGACGCTCGAGACCGAAGCACGCGGCGGGACAGTCGCCGATCCCCGGGCCGAGGTCGAGGCCATCGACGTCGCCTTCGCCGACGCGCGCGCCGACCTGCTTGCCGAACGGGAGCGGCGGACCTCCGGCTGAGGCCCGCCGCTCGAGATCGACGCTAGGGCGCGACCCGCCGCCAGTCCGGCATGTCGCCAACCTGCCAGTTGAGCTTCGACTCGACGCCGGTGGCGACGTCGATGGAGACGAAGTCGGACGTTCCGAAGTAGAGCAGGACCTGCTTGCCGTCCGGCGACCAGATCTGGCGCATCGTGTCGCCGTTGACGTGATGCTTGCCGATCTCGCGACCGGGACCGCTGCCATCGGCCGGAAGCAGGGCGAGCCAGCCTTCGGAAGGCTGGAACGTGAAGCGCTGAGCAAGGATGGTCTTGCCGTCGGGTGACAGGGTGGACCACGCCTGGTTGATGCCGCTGATCGGAGGCGCACGTCGAGCAGGATCGTGAAAGCGTCATGATCGCCTTCCCTCGCCCGCTCCACGAGACCTCGCTGGTCCACGGTCCCCTCGACTGCGGCACGGCCACGGCGGTCGTGCTCGACAGCGTATGGCGTCGCCGTTCGCCCGAAGGTTCACCGGAGGCGCGCGGCGAGCCCTCCATGACCGGCCGCCTCCGCCAGGTCCGCGGCGGTTCGGCCGTCATCGGTGGCGGCGGCAGGCTCTGCGCCGGCCGCGAGGAGACGATCGACCGTCGCGGTCGCGCCGTTGCGCGCCGCACTGTGGAGCGGCGTATAGCCGTGGCGCTGGGTGGCATTGACGTCCGCCCCGGCCTCGATCAGCACCGCCACGACGGCATCGTGGT
>JBPYEM010000476.1:0-2201 GCA_051985205.1 Candidatus Limnocylindrales bacterium
CGCCGGGCTCGATCGTGACGTACACGCTCGGGATCACGCCGGTCGATCCGATCGCCTATGGGCTCCCGTTCGAGCGCTTCCTCAACCCGGACCGCGTGACGATGCCCGACATCGACGTCGACTTCCAGGACGACCGCCGCGACGAGGTCATCGCCTACGTCGCCCACAAGTACGGTCAGGACCACGTCGCCCAGATCATCACGTTCGGCACGATGCTCGCCCGCGCGGCGATCCGCGACGTCGGCCGCGTCCTCGGGAACACCTACGGCGAGGTCGACCGGATCGCGAAGGCGGTCCCGAACCAGCTCGGGATCAAGCTCGACGAGGCCCTCGAGATCTCGCCCGACCTGCGCGGCCAAGTCGAGGGCGATCCGGGCGTCCGCCGGGTCATCGACTTCGCCCGGCAGCTCGAGGGCGTCGCCCGCAACGCCTCGACCCACGCCGCCGGCGTCGTGATCTCGCGCGAGCCGCTGACCGAGCTGATGCCGCTCCAGAAGGCGACGAACTCCGACGCGCTGATGACCCAGTACGAGATGCACGGCATCGAGGCGCTCGGGCTGCTGAAGTTCGACTTCCTTGGCCTGTCGAACCTGACGATCCTCCGCCACGCCGTGGACCTCGTGCGCCAGGAACGCGCGGTCGAGATCGACCTCGACCACATCCCGCTGGACGACGCGAAGACGTTCGAGCTCCTCGCCTCCGGCGAGACGACGGGGATCTTCCAGCTGGAGTCGGCGGGGATGCGCCGCTACGTCCGCGAGCTGCGTCCGACGTCCGTCTTCGACCTCGCGGCGATGGTCGCCCTGTACCGCCCGGGTCCGATGGACAACATCCCCGCCTACATCCGACGGAAGCACGGTCAGGAGCCGGTGACGTATCTGCATCCGCTCCTGGAGCCGTACCTGGCGAAGACCTACGGGATCTTCGTCTACCAGGAAGACATCATGGCCGCGGCGATCGGGCTGGGGGGGTTCACCGGCCCCGAGGCGGACACGCTCGGCTACGCGATCCGGAAGAAGAAGTCGTCCGTCCTCCGCGCCCAGAAGGAGAAGTTCGTCACCCAGGCCGCGGAGCGGGGCGTCCGGCCGGATGTGATCGACGCGGTCTTCAAGGCCTTCGAGCCGTTCGAGCGCTACGGCTTCAACAAGGCCCACGCCACGTGCTACGGGCTGATCGCCTATCAGACCGCGTATCTCAAGGCCAACTACACGGTCGAGTACATGACCGCGGTCCTGACCGCCTTCCGGTCGAACGAGGAGAAGGTCGCCGCGGCCGTCGCCGAGTGCCGCCGGATGGGCATCGACGTCCTCCCCCCGGACGTCCACCGGAGCGACGTCGAGTTCACGGTCGAAGGGCCGGCGATCCGCTTTGGCCTCCTTGCGGTGAAGAACGTCGGTCAGGGCGCCATCGAATCGATCGTCGCAGCGCGAAAGACGGACGGCCCGTTCAAGTCGCTCACGGACCTCTGCTCGCGGGTCGACCTCCGGCTCGTGAACCGGAAGGTGCTCGAGGCGCTGGCGAAGGTCGGTGCGCTGAACGCGCTCGGCCATCCCGCCCAGGTCCTCCTCGGTCTCGACGACGCGATCGAGGCCGGCCAGATCGCCCAGCGCGACCGGATCAGCGGTCAGACGTCGCTGTTCGAGCTCGTCGAGACGGATCTGACCGCGCTGGAGCGGCCGCTGCCGCAGGCGACCGAGGTGCCCGTCCGCGAGCGGCTCTCGTGGGAGAAGGAGCTGCTGGGGCTCTACCTGTCCGAGCATCCGATGGGCGAGGTCGCGGAACAGGTCGGCGCCTTCGTGACGGCCTACAGCGGCGACCTCAAGGACGAATCGCTCGACGGTCAGCGGATCGTGATCGGCGGCATCGTGACCGGGTTCCGGCGGCAGATCACCCGCGCGAGCACGACGATGGGCTTCGCCACGCTGGAGGATCTGCAGGGCACGATCGAGGTCGTCGTCTTCCCGCGGTTGTTCGAGCAGACGGTGGCGACGTGGGCGGACGGCGCGATCCTGCTGGTCGCCGGACGCGTCGATCACCGAGGAGAGGAGGTTCAGCTCCTCGCCGATCTCGTCGTCCCGTGGGACGAGGCCGTCGTCCGCGGGCCGGAAGCGTTCGCGCGGGAGGTGGCAGCGGGCGACCGAGGACGTGGCCAGCGACGCGGCGCCTTCGGCAATGGGACCGGCAGTGGCAACGGCAACGGG
>JBPYEM010000477.1:0-15834 GCA_051985205.1 Candidatus Limnocylindrales bacterium
GACGGCAGACAGGGTCACGAAGTGGGCGCCGATCTCCTGCGCGAGGAGACGAGCGAGGCTGGTCTTGCCGGTTCCCGGCGGGCCCCAGAGGAGGGTCGATGACAGATGGCCGCGGGCGACGCTCCGCCGGAGCGGGCCGCGCTCCCCGACGAGGTGCTCCTGGCCGACGAACTCCTCGAGGCTCCGCGGGCGCATGCGCGCCGCGAGCGGCTGCCGCTCCGGCGGCGGCTTGAACAGGGGCTCCGGCTTCGCGCCTCCGGCCCGTGGACGTGGGGACGGCATCTGCGGATCAGTCTAGGACCGGGCGTGGGTCAGTCGGGCTCCCAGAGCTCGATCTGGTTGCCCTCGGGATCGAAGATCCGCGCGAAGCGGCCGACGCCGGGCGCGTCCCATTCGGGGTTCGTGATCACCTCGATGCCGCTCGCCGTCAGGGACGCGATCAGGGGGTCGAGTGCGTCCACCCGGAAGTTCAGCGTCCACTGCTTGTCCGCTGGGAAGTAGTCGGTGCCGGCATCGAACGGCGTGAACAGCGTCTGGCCGGCCGCCTGCTCCCACGATCCCATCTCACCGCCGCCGACGCCGAGATGCTCGGCATACCAGGCGCCGAGGGCTTCCGGATCCTTTGCCCGGAATGCGAACGCGCCGATGCCGGTGACGCCCATCGGCCGCTACAGCGTGAAGAGGTGGAGGCCGTTGACCAGGACGTCGAGCACCGCGAGGATCGCGAGCAGGAAGCCGCCGACGACGGCGATCCGCCGGACGTCGCGCTGGACGTAGGCGTACTCCTCGGACGCGCGGGTCGAGAGCGGCACCGAGGTGTAGGACACGCCGCCAGGAGCCTCGGCCGATGCCCGCCGGCCGCGCTCGCGAACGGTTCGGGCGGCGGACGCAGCCTTCTCCTCGGCGAGGATCGCCGCCTCGAGCTCCGCGGCTCTGGCCTCCTCTTCGGGCGTCACGCGGCCAGCCGGGCGAGTGCCCTCTGGCCGGCCGATCGGCCGCTGGAGCGGGCGCCGTTGGCCGGGGCGGCCGGCAAGTCGCGAGCGCTTGGCCATGGAGGGATCGAGGCTCCGTGCGGGGGTGGCTGATCGCGCGGAGGATAGCATCGGCGTTCCTCACGACCTGGGAAGGGAGCGCCTCGGCGCGTCCGCAGCGCGCGCCCCGAGGGCGCGCAGCCCGCGGCGCGAGCGCCCGAGCGGTGGCCGCGACGTCAGCGTCGTTTGCTAGACTCGCGCCGCCCCTCGCGGTGCCGCCCGCCGCCGATGGCTGCCCGAGGCTCGGAGGATCCAGCGATCGACCTGAACGCCGCCGTCGCACCGGTCGTCGGCGCCGCGATCGTCGGGCTCGCGGCTGCGGTGGTTCTCCTCCTCGTCCTCGTGGTCTTCCTCGCCCGAGAGACGGGTCGCCTGCGTCGCCGCCTCGATGGGCTCACCCGCGGCGCCGACGGGGCGAGCCTCGGGGGCGTCCTCGACGCCCATTTCGACCGGGTCGAGACGGTCGGGCGCGAACTCGATCAGCTTTCGGCCCGCTCGGCGATCCTCGAGGCGGCCAATCGGCGATCCATCCAGCGGATCGGCCTCGTCCGCTACAACCCGTTCGAGGACACGGGCGGCAACCAGAGCTTCGCCCTGGCCTTGACCGACCTCAACGGAAACGGCTTCGTCCTGAGCAGCCTGCACTCTCGGACCGGCACGCGCGTGTACGCAAAGGCGGTCGCCGACGGCCGGTCTGACGGTGCCCTGTCCGATGAGGAAGGCGAGGCCCTCCGCCGGGCACTGGCCTCCGGTCCGTCCGCCGACCGCGGGAGGGCGACAGCCCGTCGTCCGGGCGGGTCCGGGACCGTCTGACAGCCAAGGTGACACGGGGTCGGGCGATGCTGCGGACATGCCGCCCGATCCAGCTCCTCTCGGCGACGTGGTGAGTGCGCGTCGCGGCCGGCGCGAGCCGGTCCCGCTCGAACAGATCCCGGTGTGGGACGGATTCGTCCCGGACGCTCCATCGGGTCCGGCCGGGGATCCGCCGGCGGGTCTGGACGCGCTGCTCGGCGGCCTCAACCCGGATCAGCTTCGGGCCGTCACGCACGGCGACGGACCGCTGCTCGTCGTCGCCGGCGCCGGGACCGGCAAGACCCAGGTCATCACGCGGCGGATCGCGTGGCTGATCGCCACCCGCCGCGCCAGACCGTCGGAGATCCTCGCCCTGACCTTCACGGACAAGGCGGCCGCGGAGATGCAGGTCCGCGTCGATCAGCTGGTGCCGTACGGCTACACGGATTCCACGATCGGCACGTTCCACGCCTTCGGCGACCGGGTGATCCGCGATTACGCGCTGGAGCTCGGTCTCCCCGGCGACGTCCGCGTGCTCAGCCGGGCGGAGACCGTGATCTTCCTGCACGAGCACCTGTTCGCATTCGAGCTGGACGAATACCGGCCGCTCGGCGACCCGACGCGGTTCCTCGGGGCGCTGGCCGCGCTCTTCAGCCGGTGCAAGGATGAGGACGTCTCGCCGGCCGCGTATGCGGCCTGGGCCGCGGATCTCACCGCCGCGGCAGCGCAGGGACCCAACGACGAGGCGCTGCTCGAGCGAGCCCGGCGACAGACGGAGCTGGCGCGGGCGTACGGCCGGTATCAGGAGCTCCTCGAGGCGAACGGCTGCATCGACTTCGGCGATCAGGTGGCGCTCGCACTCCGGCTCGTCCGCACGTCCGCGGCGGCGCGGGATGACATCCAGGGCCGGTTCCGGTACGTCCTCGTCGACGAGTTCCAGGACACCAACCGCTCGCAGTCGGAGCTCGTCTCGGTCATCGCCGCACCGCATGGCAACCTGACCGTGGTCGGGGACGACGACCAGTCGATCTACCGATTCCGCGGGGCCGCGATCAGCAACATCCTCGAGTTCCGCGAGCGTCATGCCAACGCTCGGACGATCGTGCTGCGACGGAACTACCGGTCGCGGCCGGCGATCCTGGAAGCAGCCCATCGTCTGGTGTCGTTCAACGATCCCGACCGGCTCGAGGTCCGGGCGGGGATCTCGAAGCGGCTGACGGCGGAGCGGGGCTCGGATCCGGCCGGCAGGACGATCCGGCTCGAGACCCATCCGTCGGGCGCGGACGAAGCGGACCGGATCGCGGTCGAGATCGCGAATCGAATCGCCGCCGGAACGCCGCCGCGCGACCTCGCGGTCCTCGTCCGCGCCAACAGTCATGCGGACACGATCCTTCGGGCACTGGACGCCGCGGGCGTGCCCTGGCGGTTCTCCGGCTCAGCTGGGCTGTACGCCCGTCCGGAGGTCCGTCGACTGCTCTCCTTCCTCCGCGCCATTGCCGATCTCGGCTCCTCGGTCGACGTCTATGCCGTCGGCGTCGGGGAGCCATATCGGCTGGGTGGCGAGGACCTGACCACGATCGTCAACAGCGCGCGACGCCGAAACCGCTCCGTTTGGGACGTCCTGGAGGAGCTCGATCGCCAGCCCGCCATCCTCCGCCTCGCGCCGGCGACCCGCGAGGCGGTCCACCGCCTCGTCGAGGACCTGCGCGCCCTGTCGCAGCTTGCCCACGAACGGCCCGCCGGCGAGGTCCTGTACGCATTCCTGCGACGGACCGGAACGCTCGCGCGTCTCGCGGCGGATCAATCCGTTGCCGCGGAGGAGTCACTGCGGAACATCGCCAGGTGCTTCGAGATCGTCCGGGGACAGTCTGCCCTGCTGGCAGACGACCGGGCGACGTTCGTTGCCGGCCACCTCCGGACGCTGATCGAGGCCGGTGACGACCCGGCGACCGCGGAGCTGGATCCGGATGCGAACGCAGTGGCGGTCCTCACGGTTCACCGGGCGAAAGGGCTGGAGTTCCCGGTCGTCTACCTGCCTGGTCTGGTTGCCGGTCGGTTCCCGACACCGAACCGTCGGGATCCTCTGGCGATGCCTCCGGAGCTCGTCGGCGAGGCGGCCGATGCGGACGACGACGTGCAGCTCCGCGAGGAACGACGGCTGTTCTACGTTGCGCTCACCCGCGCCCGGGACGAGCTCGTGCTCTCGTACGCGACCGACTATGGCGGGGTCGGCAGCCGCCGCCCCTCGCCGTTCGTCCTCGAGGCGATGGATCTGCCGCCGTCGGTCCCGGATCCCGTCGTCCGCCCGGCAACAGCACTCGAGCGAATCGATGCCGCGGGCGTCCCGGCCCCGGTCGCCCGCCCGCTGGAACGTCGAGACGGGGAGCCACTGACGCTGTCCTTCTCCGCGATCGACGATTACCTGAGCTGTCCACTGAAGTTCAAGCTCGGGCACGTCGTTCGCGTGCCGGTTGCGCCGCATCACGCGATGGTCTACGGCGCTGCCGTTCACCGCGCGGTCCAGGAGTTCCATCGGCGCCACGCCCGGGGCGAGGTGATGACCGAGGAGCAGCTCGATGCCGCGTTCGACGCAGCGTGGTCGAACGAAGGGTTCCTGTCGCGCGACCACGAGGAGGCCCGTCTTGCCGCCGGTCGCGAGACCTTGCACCGGTTCCGTTCGGCTCAGCTCCAGCCGGGTGCCGTGATCCCGGCGTACGTGGAACGGGAATTCTCCTTCTCGCTGGGTGGCGATCGGATCCGCGGCCGGTGGGACCGGGTCGACATCGAGGCGAGCGATGACGAGGGCGAGGCCTTGGCGGCAGGCGCGACGCCGCACGCCGACACGGTCGCGCCGACGCTCGAGCTGACGGGTCGCGAACGGGTCACGATCACGGACTACAAGACGAGCGACGTCCGGGACCCCGCCCGTGCTCGCCAGCGGGCCCGGGACTCGCTGCAGCTCCAGATCTACGCGATGGCATATGAGGCCGTGAGCGGCCGGCTTCCGGATGTCGTCCAGCTTCACTTCCTGGACACGGGCGTCACGGGCTCCGCCACGGTCGACCAGCGGCGGCTCGGCAAGGCCCGCGAGCGGATTGCGTCGGCGGCCGCGGGAATGCGCGCCCGCGACTACACGCCGAAGCCGGATCGAACCACGTGCGGCTACTGCCCGTTCCGAGCGATCTGCCCATCGAGCGTCGCCACATGAGCAGCCGCCTTCGCGACGTCGAGGCCGTGACCTTCGACTTCGGCAACACCCTCGTCCCGGTCGGAAGAGCGGGCCTTCGCCGGGTCGTCGAGCTCACGGCCGAGGCCGTCGAGGCACGCGATCCGCGGATCGACCGGGCGGCGTTCCTGACCGCGTGGCTGGAGGAACGTGACCGCCAGTTCCGGGAGAACGTGCCGCAGTTCCGGGAGGTCGACATCGCGCAGCGTCTGGTCCGGGTCTTCGCCCGCATCCGCGGCATGACGCCGCCCCGAGCGGCGGACCGGTGGGACGATGCGGTGGCGTCGCGGTGGTCCGAGGGAGGCGAGGTGGTCGCGGCGCTCGAGGACTACAGCCGGGCGTTCGTCGCCGGGATGCCGCCGGCGCCGGGCGCGGCCGAGGTGCTTCGCCGATTGGCGCGGGACGGGCGCCGCGTCGCGATCCTGTCGAACTGGCCGCTCGCGGCCACGATCGACCGCTACGTCGACGCGATGGGCTGGACCGAGGATGTCGCGGCAATCATCGTGAGCGAGCGGGTCGGCGTGATCAAGCCGCACCCACGGATCTTCGGGGCGGCACGCGCGGCGCTCGGCGACCCCGAGCCTTCGCGCATCCTCCACGTCGGCGACGACTGGGCGGCAGATGTCGCCGGCGCCGCGAGCGTCGGCTGGCGGACGGCATGGATCACGAGCCGGCCCGCGGATTCGCCGCTCCCAGGGAGCCCACGGGACGGCTCCGTGACGCCGGACCTCGAGTTGCCGGACGTCCGCTCGCTGGTCGGGCGGCTCGCGCCGATGGTGGCCCATCGCTTGGACGAGACGGCTGCGGAGGCCGCGGCTGGGTCCGGGTCGACCGGATAGGGCGTTCGCCCCATTGGGTCGATGCATCGCCGGGTGCGAGGATGCGCGCGCTCGGGCGGGTCCGTCCGGGTGCATCCTCGTGGGCACTGGAGGAGCCATCGCCGATGGGCGGCGAGGGGCCGCGGGACGGCGCCACCGACGAGCCGCCGATCGGCGGTCGATCCGCGCGCGCCGTGCTGGTCGTCGATCCGGATTCGGCCGTCCGCGCATCGGCTTGTGCCGTGCTCGTCAGCGCGGGCCTGCTGGCCGCGTCGGCGGCGGATGGCAAGGAAGCGCTGCGGCTCGTCGCCGGCGGGACCGTCCGGCCCGACGTCCTCCTGACGACGATCGAACTCCGGACGATGTCGGGGATCGAGCTGGCAGCTCGGCTGCTGGCGATCCGGCCAGGCCTCCGTGTCGTGATGATGACCGGCGATCCGGATCGGGCGGCGGCGGCCCGGAACCACTGGCCGATCGTCGCGCTCGTGCTGATGAAGCCGCTCGACCGCGTCGAGCTCGTCGCTGCCGTGAACGGGGGTCCGCGATCGGTCCTGCGCTGAGCCGGTCCGGGCCCACGGCGGGTCGATCGTCCGATCGCCGCGTCCCCGCCCCGCGCCGCGATGCCATCGCCGTTGGGCCCCGGAGTCCTCGTAGACTGCCGGCGGATGGAAGCGCGCGACCGCCTCACGAACCTCGCCTTCTTCGCCGCGGCCGGCGTCGTGTGGCTGCTCGTGGCCCTGCTCGTGACGACCCGGGATCCTCGCGTGGATCCCGCGGCCGGCTCGATCGGCGCGCTGCTGATCGGGCTCGCCCTGGGGCTGAGCACGGTGCCGCTGTTCTGGCTCGCGGTCTTCGGCCGACACCGCCGGATCGCGTATCGTGGCGACTGGACCCGCGCGGTGCGACGCGGTGGCTGGGTCGCGATCGTCGCGGCCGCGTTCGTCCTGCTCCGCCTGCAACAGGTCTTCCAGCTCTCGATCGCGCTCTTCATCATCGCGTTGGTGGTCCTCGCCGAGGTGACGCTCTCCGTCGAGCGCTGACCGGCGACCGTCAACCTCGAACCCGACGTCCCGACCAGGTCCGCGAGCGGCGGATCCGGGCCCTCAAGCCGCTCGACCCCCAGGAGGCTCCGTGACCGATCGTTCGACCCCGTCGACCGCCGCTCCGTCGCTCGACGACCTCGCCGCCGCGACCCCGGCGGGACCGAACGCCGACGCGAAGTCACGGGTGGCCCGGGGCGTCCTCTCGGCGGCCGACGAGATCCTGCGGCTCTCGCATCAGATCCATGCCGACCCCGAGCCGGCGTTCGAGGAGGCCCGGGCGTCCGCCGCGATCGCCGACGTCCTCGGTCGCCACGGCTTCGACGTCCAGCATCCGGCGGGCTCCCTTGCCACTGCCGTCCGGGCGACGCGCCACGGCGGTCGCGGCGGCGATTCGGCACGCATCGGCATCCTGGCCGAATACGACGCGCTTCCAGGCCTGGGTCACGGCTGCGGCCACAACACGATGGCCGCGAGCGGCGTGGGAGCCGCGCTCGGGCTGGCGGCCATCGCCGACGAGCTGCCCGGGGAGATCGTCTTCCTCGGGACTCCGGCGGAGGAGCGGGGGAGTGGCAAGCAGATCATGATCGACGACGGCCTCTTCGACGGGCTCGACGTCGCGCTCCTGTATCACCCCTGCGACCGCAATCACGTCCAGTCGTTCCCGCTCGCCTCCGAGGACGTCGAGATCGTGTTCCATGGCCTGCAGGCGCACGCCGCGGCGGATCCCTGGAAGGGCAAGAACGCCCTCGATGCGATGATCCTGCTGTTCAGCTCCGTCGGACTCTGGCGACAGCAGCTGCGCCCCGACGCTCGCGTCCACGGGATCATCCAGGAGGGCGGGACGGCCGCGAACATCATCCCGGAGCGGACGAAGGCGTGGTTCATGCTCCGCAGCCCGGACCAGGGCCAGTACGAGGCGATGAAGGCCCGCTTCCGTGAGCTGGTCCATGCCGCAGCGCTCGCCACGGACACGACGGCGGAGATCACGTTCAGCGGCGGTGCGCGGACGATGAAGCCGAACGCGACCCTCGAGCGGCGGTGGGTCGCGAACGCGGCGGCCTACGGCGTCGCCGACCAGGGTCCGGATCCCAACTCCGGCAGCACGGACATGGGCAACGTCAGCTGGGTCGTGCCGGCGATCCACCCGGATCTCGCGATCGCGCCCGAGGGCACGCCCGGCCACTCGACCGCCTTCCGCGATGCCGCGGCGACTCCGTGGGCGGACCGCACGACGCTGCTCGCGGCGATCCTGGTCGCCGAGACCGCCGTCGACCTGTTCCTGGACCCGGAGCTGGTGGCCGCGGCCTGGCGGGACTTCAACTCGGCCGGGTGACGCACGACCGCCCGGCGATCGGGGCGACGCGGCCGCACGACGTCGCGATCGCGTTCAAGCGGTAGACCCCGCCGCCGGCCAGGTCGGTGACGTACAGCTCACCGGCCTCGTCCTCACCGAATGAGCTGATCGACAGTGCGGGCGACGCCGTCGCGTCCCGGAGCAGCGTCGGTGTCGCCGGCGAGCCTGCCGTCGCGGAGAGCGCCCAGATCCGCCCGGAGCAGAAGTCGCCGAAGACATAGCCACCCTGGAGCACGGGCGATGCGACGCCGCGGTAGACGAAGCCGCCCGTCACCGCGCAGTTGTCCGTGCCGGCCACGAGATGGGGGTAGACGACGAGTGGCAGCACCTTGCCGGAGGTCGAGCAGCCGGAGGACGGGTTGAAGCACGATCGTCCCTCCATCACCCGCCAGCCGTAGTTCAGGCCGCGGCCGGCGCCGCCGGCCGACGTCGGGACGGACCGGTCGATCTCCTCCCAGGCGTTCTGGCCGACGTCGCCGATCCAGAGCCAGCCGTTGGACCGATCGAACGACCAGCGCCACGGGTTGCGAAGCCCGATCGACCAGATCAGGTCGTTCCCGCTCCGGCCGACGTACGGGTTGCTCGCCGGCACGGCATAGCGCGACGTGAGGCTGCTGTGGCGAACGTCGATCCGCAGGATCTTGCCGAGGAGCGAGTCGATGTTCTGCGCGCGGTTCTCCGGATCGCCGGAGCTGCCGCCGTCGCCCATCCCGACGTAGAGGTCGCCGTCGGGTCCGAACGCAAGGTTCCCGCCGTTGTGGTTCGGATACGGCTGGACGATCGTGAGGATCCGCAGCGCGCTGCTCGGGACGGCGATGTTCGCGTTCGTGCTCGAGACCGTGTACCGAACGATGGTCGTGTTGCCGTTCAGGTCCGTGAAGTTGACGTAGAGGAACCGGTTCGTCGCGAACCCCGGGTCGAAGGTGAGCCCGAGCAGCCCGCGTTCACCGCCCGTCGAGATCGAGGCGTGGAGATCCAGGAACGGCGTCGCCAGCCTGGTCCCGTTCTGGACGATCCAGATCCGGCCACCCTGCTCGACGACGAACAGGCGCCCTCGACCGTCGTGGGCGTTGGTGACGAGGAGGGGAGCCGTGAATCCGCCGGCGACGAGAGACAGGCGCAGGGCCACCTTCGTCGGGTCGAAGCCGGTCGCCGTTGCGGCCGCGGCGACGACCGCCAGGCCCGACGTCGGGGCGGTGGAGCGTGCCGTTCCCGCGACGCTCGCGACCAGGCCGGTCACCGTCAGGACGATCGCGAGCGCGAACGACGCGATCGTGCGCGCGAGAAAAGACACGTGTCCTCCGGCACTGGCCCCCGAGCGGCGGCCGGTCTGCGCAGGCTGCGGCATCCGAGCACGCTGCTGCAACCCGGACGATGGACCCACCGCCGCGAGGATGCACGAGACGAGCCGCAGCACGACCGGCGGGCCAGGCAGCCGATGTAGGATGGCCGCGGCGCGCCCCGCTGGACGCGAGGTGGCGAACCGGCGGCGCCCCTGGCGAGACGAAGATCCGCGGCGACTCCCCCGGGGAGTGGGCCGCGCCGTCTCCGGAGGAGCCCGTGGCCGAGCGCCCGCCCGACCGGACTGCCGCTGGCGCCGAATCCCGTTCCGTCGCCCCGTCGGACGCGACCGCGGACGCCCCGTCGGAGGACCTGCCGGACGCGCGGCCCGGCCATGCCGTGGCGTCGCCCGGTGTCGGCGACCCTGGTCCCGGTGCCCCGGTCGACTTCGCCCGGCTGAACGGCTGGGACCGCGACTGGGAGACGTTCAGCGACTTCGACCTGCCGACCTACGTCGGGCCGACGACGTTCATGAACCTGCCGTGGATCACGGATCCGGACGAGCTCGTCGCGCGAGAGGTCGACGTGGCCATCGTCGGGGCGCCGTTCGACGACGCGGTCAGCCACCGGCCCGGCGCCCGCTTCGGGCCGCGGGCGATCCGCGAGGCGCAGTACACGTCCGGCTCGATCCACTCCCTCCAGCTCGGCAACGAGCCGTTCGAGGTCCTGACCGTCGTCGACGCCGGCGACGCGAACATCGTCCCGGCCTGGATCGAACGGGCGCACGCCCTGATCCACCGCAAGGTCCGGGAGGTCGCGGCGACGGGCGCCGTCCCGATCGTCCTCGGTGGCGACCATTCGATCACCTGGCCGAGCGCAACCGCGGTCGCCGAGGTCCGGCATCCCGGCTCGATCGGGATCGTCCACTTCGACGCGCACGCGGATACCGCGAACGACGATTGGGGCGTGCTCGCCGGCCACGGCACGCCGATGCGGCGACTGATCGAGTCCGGTGCCGTCGACGGCCGGAACTTCGTGCAGGTCGGCCTGCGCGGCTACTGGCCCCCGGTCGAGACGTTCGAGTGGATGCAGGCCCACGGCCTCCGTTATCACTTCATGACCGAGGTGGAGGAGCGCGGCGCCGAGGCCGTGATCGATGACGCGATTGCCGAAGCCCTCGACGGACCCGACGCGATCTACCTCAGCGTCGACATCGACGTCGTCGATCCCGGACTCGCGCCCGGGACGGGGACGCCGGAGCCGGGCGGCTTCCTGAGCCGGGAGCTGCTTCGGGCGATCCGCCGGATCGTCGCCCGGGTGAAGCTGGCGGGCATGGACATCGTGGAGGTGTCGCCGCCGTACGACCATGCCGAGACCACGGCGATGGTCGCGAACCGGGTGGCGCTGGAGGCGATCAGCGCCCTGGCGGCCAAGCGTCAGGCGGGCGAGAGCGTGCGATGGCGGCGTGACTGAGCCGACCCCCGAGGCCCGAGCGCTCGCCCGTCTGTACGACGTCGATCTCGAGGAGGATCCGGGCGACGTCGACCTCTACCTCGCGCTCGCGCAGCGGACGGGCGGCCCGGTGCTCGAGCTGGGTGGCGGCACGGGCCGCATCGCCGTCGAGCTGGCGCGTGCCGGCCTGGACGTGACGGCAGTCGATCTCGACCCGGCGATGCTCGAGCGGGCGGCAGCACGGACCGCCGCGGCCGGCCCGGTCGCCGGCGATCGCGTCCGGCTCGTCGAGGGCGACATGGTCGACGTCCGGCTGCCGGCCGCCGGAACGTTCCGGCTGGCGTTCATCGCCCTCAACACGATCTTCGTCCTCGCGACGCGCGAGCGTCAGCGGGCGGCGATCGAGACGCTCGCCGCCCATCTCGCGCCCGGCGGTCTGGCGGTCGTCGACGTCTGGTTGCCGGACATCGAGGACCTGGGCCGGTTCGATGGCCGTCTGATCTTCGAGTACGAGCGGCGTGACGGGGACAGTGGCAACACGGTGACGAAGGTCGCCGCGGCTCGCCACGACGCCGCGCTCGGGATCGTCGACCTGACCACGGTCTTCGAGGAGGGACGTCCGGGCGAGTCGGCGGTCCGCTGGATCCGCCGCGACGCACTCCGTCTGATCGCCCCCGACGAGCTCCGGTCGCTCGCTGCCGACGCCGGCCTGGTGGTCGAGCAGGTCGCGGGTTCGTACGACCTGGATCCGCTCGGTCCGGGCAGCGAGCGGGCGATCCTCATCGCCGCTCGCCCCTGAGCCGTCGATGTGCCGTCCGCGTCGAGCCGCGCGCCACAGGGATCGGTCCGCGGGACGAGGAATTGGCACTTCCGGGCTACCGGTTCGGCCGGGACGGCTTGGTACACTCGGCGGCGATGGCTTCGAGTGACCAGACACGCCTCCTGATCGTGGAGGACGTGCCGCAGGTGGCCCAGTACATCCGCGGCCTGCTCAACGCCCAGAGCTCGGTGAAGCTGCTCGACGTCCTCAGCGACGGATCGAAGGCGCTCCCGACGATCCAGCAGCTGCGGCCGGACATCGTCCTCGTCGACGCGCTGCTCCAGGGGCGGGTCAAGGGCCTCCCGCTCGCGGACCAGATCTCGAGCTCCGGCTACGGCGTCCCCGTGATCGTCCTGACCGTGCCGCAGAACCCGGTGGCGGTCGACCCGTCGAAAGGGATCCACGGCGTCCTCGCGATGCCGTTCTCCGGCTTCGACCTGATGACCCGGATCGCCCAGGTCCGCAAGGACTTCGCCCAGCTCACGACCGTCGGGTCGTCCCGCGTCTACTCGGTCTTCGCCCCGAAGGGCGGGGTCGGCAAGACGACCATCGCGTTCAACCTCGCGGTCGCTCTCGGCCAGGCGGAGCAGCGGACCGTCCTCATCGACGGGAGCCTCCAGTTCGGCGACCTCCGGGCGCTCCTGAAGGTCCCCGCCGACGCGCCGTCGATCCTCGACCTGCCGACGGACCGCGTCTCCGAGTCGGACCTCGCCGACGTCCTCTGGCGGGACCCGTCCGGCATCGACATCCTGCTCGCGCCGCCCCGCGTGGAGATGGCCGAGATGGTCACCGCGCGGGACGTCGACAAGGTGATGTCGCTCCTCCGACGGGTCTACGGCGCGATCGTGATCGACATGTCGTCGGCCCTGAACGACATCAACCTGTCGTTCCTCGACCTGTCCGACACGATCGTCGAGATCGTGACGTACGACTCGACGACGATCCACAACACGATCGCGGTCGCCGACGCGTTCCGGATGATCGGGTACCCAGCCTCGAAGGTCCGCTATCTCGTGAACCGCGCCGACTCCGCCGGCGGGATCGACCCCGGCGATCTCGAGCGGGCGCTGGGCCGGGTGCCGGAGCACCGCGTCGTCAGCGACGGGATGCTCGTCGTCCAGGCGAACAACGAAGGCGTGCCGTTCGTCCTCGCGAACCCGGCGGCGGCGATCAGCCAGGACATCCACCGCGTCGCGGCGGAGCTGCTCGCGGTCGGCGGCGTGGCTCGCACCCCCGTCGCCGCGGGGCGGCACTAGGGTTCCGTGTCCGATCCGCGACCGATCGGTGTCTTCGACTCCGGCGTCGGGGGGCTGACGGTCCTTCGCGAGATCCTCCGCCGGTCGCCGGCCGAGTCGACGGTCTACCTCGGCGACAACCTGCGCGCCCCATACGGCACGCGCCCGGACGGCGAGGTCCGGACGTACTCGATCCAGGCCCTCGACGAGCTCGTGGATCGCGACGTCAAGACGATCGTCGTCGCCTGCAACACGTCGACCGCGGTGGCATTGACGGACTTCCGCCGCCGTTACGACCTGCCGATCCTCGGCGTCGTCCGGCCCGGTGCGGTGACGGCGGCGCTGACGACCCGGAACCGGCGCATCGGGGTGATCGCCACTCCCGCGACGATCCGGTCCCATGCGTACTTCCACGCGATCAAGGACGAGAACCCCGCGGTCGAGGTCTACGAGCACGCGACGCCGGCGTTCGTCCCGCTCGTCGAGGCCGGCCGGCTCTCGGGCGAGGACGTCCAGCGCATCGTGGGCGAGTCGCTCGCCCCACTCCTCGGGCAACGCAATGCCGCGGGCGACTTCGTGTTCCCGTTGCCGGCCTCCGCCCGAATCGACACGCTCCTCCTCGGTTGCACGCATTACCCGCTCCTCCGGCCGGTGATCGCCGCCGTGGCCGGCGACGGCGTCGCGATCGTCGACAGCGCCACGGCGACCGCCTCCGCGCTCGTCGAGCTGCTCGAGATCAACGGACTGGAGGCGCCGATGACGCCCGGTGGCACAAGTCGGACGGGATCCGGCGATGCGGCCCGCGAGCGAACCCAAGCGTCGGCCGATGAGCCGGCCGCGGCATCGACCCACGTGCAGCTCACGACCGGCGACGTGGACGCCTTCCGCGTCGTCGCGGAGCGGATCTTCGGCGAGGCATTTCCCGACGTCGCGTCCGTCGCGGTCGGCCAGGCGGGCGTGGCGTCATGACCACGACGGGTGGCCGGCGCACCGGCCGATCAGCGAGCGGCCCTCGGCCGGCGTGGCGGGACGACCGCGTCTGGCAGGCTGGGTTCCTCGGGGGCTCGGCGCTGGGCGCCGCAGCGACGGTCCTCGGCCGGCGCGCGGAACGGGTCGCGCGGCAGGGTCTCGTCGACTGGTCCGCGGCGGAGCGGGTCGCGATCGAGCGACTCCGCCACGCGCCGGGAGCCCTGACGACCGACGAGCTCCGCGCGACGGAACCGGCCTACGCGGAGGCGATGGCCCGGATCGTGCCGCGCCTCTCGGCGGCGCTCGAGACGGAGCTCCCCGGCGTCGTCGAGCGGTCGGCGGTCGTCGACCGAGCCGGCTGGGTCCACGCCAACGTCGCGACGTTCGCTCAGCTGATCGGCCAGCTCGAGACGGAGCTGCTCGACCAGGTCATGCCGGCAGGTGGCGGGCTCGCGAAGGCGACGATGGCGCTCGCCAACCGCTGGGTGACGACCCGCCAGCTCGGCTTCCTGCTCGGCTTCATGGGGTCGAAGGTGCTCGGACAATACGACCTCGCCCTGCTGACGGCGGAGTCGACCCCGGGCAAGCTGCTGTTCGTCGAGGAGAACATCCGCGAGACCGCCCGGATCCTCGACGTGCCGCTCGGACCGTTCCGGACCTGGATCGCGTTGCACGAGACGACCCACGCGTTCGAGTTCGAGGCGCATCCCTGGCTCCGGCCGTACCTCGCCGAGCGCCTGGAGCGCCAGCTGACGCTGTTCGGTCGCGAGGCGAACAGCCTCGGACGGGGCGCGCTGCGGAGCCTGGGCCGGGCGATCCGTGGCGAGAACGACGGCGCCGAACACTGGCTCGAACGGCTGATGACGGACGAGCAGCGGCGGCTCTTCCGCGAGACGCAGGCCGTGATGAGCCTGCTCGAGGGGTTCAGTGACTACGTCATGGACGACGTGGGCCGGGATCTCGTGCCGGGCGTGGAGCGGATCAGCCTGAAGTTCCACGAACGACGCGGGGCGCGCCGCTCGCCGTTCGAGCGGGCGATCATGCGGCTCACCGGCATGGACGTGAAGCTCGAGCAGTACCGGAAGGGCGAGGCGTTCGTCCGCGCGCTTGCCGAAGCCGGCGGACCCGCGGCGCTCCGGCGGCTGTGGTCAGGGCCGGACGCGCTTCCACAGCCGGGCGAGATCGAGCGGCCGGCGACCTGGCTCGCTCGGCATGGCTTCGCGACCGGGAGCGGCGCTCCGTCGTGACCGACGAGCTCCGCCGGACCGCCGGTCCCGGCTCGGGACCGGGCGGCGCACCGACGGCGATCGCCCTCTCGCCGATCCTGTCGGCCCGGTACCGGGCGCAGGACCTCGAACGGATCCGGGCGGCCGCGCCCGGTGCCCGCATCGTCACGCTCTCCCGCGAGGGCCTGACCGACGAGCCGGTCGAGGACGTCGAGGTCCTCCTACGCGGCTGGCTGTCGTCGGACGCATTCGACCGGCTGCTCGCCCGCGCGCCGCGCTTGAGCTGGGTCCACAGCGCATCGGCCGGGGTGGAGCGGGCGTTGACGCCCGCGGCTCGGTCGCGCGGCCTCGTGATCACGAACGCGCGCGGGGTGTTCTCGCGGCCGATCGCCGAGTACGTCGTGATGATGATCCTCGCGGTCTCCCGCCGGCTTCCGGGCTTGCTGGAGCTGCAGCGGGAACGAACGTGGCAGCCGCTCGAGGGCGTCGAGCTTCGCGACGTCACCGTGGGGATCGTGGGGCTCGGGTCGATCGGCCGTGCGGTCGGGGCGCTCGCGACGGCGTTCGGTTGCCGCGTCGTCGCCGTC
>JBPYEM010000478.1:0-4994 GCA_051985205.1 Candidatus Limnocylindrales bacterium
TTCGTCAAGATCCTGGACAACGTTCGCGAGAAGGACATCTTCCTCGTCCAGCCGACGAGCCACCCGGTGAACCAGTCGATCATGGAGCTGCTGATCAGCGCCGGCGGGCAGGTGATCCGGACAGAGACGAACTCGATCAACCGCTATTCGTCCGGTGCTCGGGGCGTGATCGTGATGCGGCTCGCCGACGGCGACCGCGTCGTCGCGATCGCGGCCTTCCGCTCCGGGCTGGCAGACCGCGGTGGCATCGAGGACAATGACGCCCCCGAGCCGGGCGGCAGCGGCCCGGCCCCGGGTCGCGGCGCCTAGGCGGCGGCGCGACGACTCGCGGTCCGGAGGACGCCGTGTACGCAGATCAGTTCGAGATCTACCACGGCAACGCCAATCCGGAGCTCGCCCGGAAGATCGCCCGCTGGCTCGGATCGGAGTGCGGCAAGGCCGAGGTCTTCCAGTTCGCGAACGAGAACATCTTCGTCAAGATCCTGGACAACGTTCGCGAGAAGGACATCTTCCTCGTCCAGCCGACGAGCCACCCGGTGAACCAGTCGATCATGGAGCTGCTGATCATGATCGACGCGTTCAAGCGGGCGAGCGCCGGCCGGATCACGGCAGTGATCCCGTTCTACTCCTACGCCCGGTCCGACAAGAAGGACCAGCCCCGCGTCCCGATCACCGCCCGCCTGATCGCCGACATGATCACGGTCGCCGGCGCCGATCGCGTCCTGACGATGGACCTCCACCAGGGCCAGATCCAGGGCTTCTTCAACATCCCGGTCGACGAGCTGACGGCGGTCCACATGCTGTCGCGGTACTTCATCGACAAGGACCTCGAGGACGTGGTGGTCGTGACGGACCTCGGCTTCGCGAAGCGGGCGCGGGCGTTCGCCGAGCTCCTCGACGCGCCGCTCGCGATCATCGAGAAGCGGCGGATCGGCAACCTCGACCGGGCCGAGCTGATGAACGTCATCGGTGAGGTTCGCGGCCGGAGCGCGATCATCGTCGACGACGAGATCGACACTGCGGGCACGCTCACGGAGATCGTCCGGGCCCTCGAGCGCGAGGGCGTCGAGGAGATTTACGCCTGCGCGACGCATGGCGTCCTGAGCGATCCGGCGGTCGACCGGCTACGCGAGTCGACGGTCCGCGAGGTCGTCGTGACCGACTCGGTGCCGTTGCCAGCCGTCAAGCGCCTGTCCAAGATCACGACGCTCTCGGTCGCGCCGCTGATCGGCGAGGCGATCAAGCGGATCCATCGGGGCGAGTCCGTCGGGGCGCTCTTCAGCAGCGAGGTCTCGTTCACCCAGGAGATGCTCCTGTGGGACGATGGCCAGCGCCGCACGGACGGCCGCGAGAACGAGCCCGGGCCGGATCTCGGCCTGAGCGGTGGCGATGACGACTCGGAGGACGACCCAGTCCTCAGCGGCATGCGACGGGGAGACCGATGACCCTCCAGCTCCACAAGCCCGACGGCCGTGGCGGCCTCGAGCCGCGCCAGGTCGGCGACCCGAACTGGCGACGGCAGCTGCAGAGCCGGCGCTGGGGGCTGGGCCGCCGCGACGGGCGGCTGCCCGCCCTGAAGAACCCCGAGATGAACCCGACGTCCACCCCGCTTGCGGTCCTGTTCTGGCTGGGCCTCGGGGCGCTGACGTTCGTCCTGCTCGTGATCGGCTACGGGACGGGCTTCTGGCGGTTCTCGTAGCGGCACCGTTCCGCCGGCCGCCGCGGAGCTCGGCTCTCAGAAACCCCTCACTGCGTCGCCGAACGATCCGCGCATGACCCCACGCACCGCCGGGCTGCTGCTCGGCGCCGTCCTGATCCTCGTGATCGGCGGCGGCGCCGTCGCGTACCTGCTGTTCCTGCAGGGCGACAACGTCGCGCCGCTGGCGCTTCCGAGCGGAGCGGCGGCGGGCGCATCAGCCCCGACGGGCGGGGCCGCCGGGTCCGGGGACGGAGCGGGCGCGAGCGGTGGGACCTCGCTCAGCCCCGCGTCGGGCGCCTCGATCGACGCGGCGAGCATCCCCGGAACCTGGACGATCGCGTCGGACTCCGTCGTCGGCTATCGCGTCCGCGAGCGCCTTGCGAGCCTCACGGCGGACAGCGACGCGGTCGGCCGGACGAGCTCGATCACCGGGACGGCGACGATCGCGTCGACCGCCGGCGCGCTGACCCTGACGGCCGCCGACTTCTCCGTCGACATGACATCCCTTGCGAGCGACCGGCCGATGCGCGACAACCGGCTCCGGAACGATGGGATCCAGACGTCCCAGTTCCCGACGTCGACCTTCAAGCTCACGCAGCCCGCCACCTTGCCGTCCACCGCGGCCAGCGGTGGCCAGTTCCCCGTGACGCTCCACGGTGACCTGACGCTCCATGGCGTGACCAGGACGATCGACATCCAGGCGCAGGCCCAGCTCAGCGGCAGCGTCATCCAGGTCGCCGGGTCGTACACGTTCCCCTTCACGGACTACCAGATCAACGCCCCGAACATCGCGGGCTTCGTGGCCGTCCAGGACAACGGCACGCTGGAGTTCCTCATCAACCTGTCCAAGGCGTAGCCACACCAAGCCGGCGACCGCGACGGCGTTCTTCGCCGCATTGGCAGCGGGCACCAGGCGGCCCGGCGCACCGCGTGCGAGCGGACTTCAGGTGCGTGAGCGCGGAGCGCAGCCCGCCAATCCCGGCCTCGGCGTCCAGGCGGCAGCCCTCGAGGGCCGCCCAGCGGGCCCACCCTATACTTCGCGGGCCATGCATTTCCTCTCCCGATTCGTCGACTCGAACGACCGCGAGCTTCGCCGGATCCAACCCCTGATCGACGAGATCAACGAGCTCGAGCCGGAGATCTCCGCCCTTTCCGACGATGAGATCCGCGAGCGGTTCGCCGAGATCCGCGACGAGGTCCGCGAGGGCGCGCAGCCCATCGAACCGACCGAGGAGGAGCTGACCCACCCGGATCTCGAGCGCCGCCGCGACCTCCAGAAGGCCCGCCACAAGCGCGAGCTCGCGATGATGCAGGACGCCCTCGACGAGGTGCTGCCGGACGTCTTCGCGATGGGTCGCGAGGCGATGCGCCGGACGCTGGGCATGCGCCAGTACGACGTCCAGCTGATCGGCGGGATCGTCCTCCACCAGGGGCGGATCGCCGAGATGAAGACCGGCGAGGGCAAGACCTTCCTGCCGACCCTCGCGGCGGTCCTCAACTCCCTGACCGGTCACGGGGTCCACGTCGTCACGGTGAACGACTACCTGGCCCGCCGCGACCCGCAGTGGATGGGCCCGGTCTTCCACTTCCTCGGCGTGAGCGTCGGGATCATCACCCACGACACCTCGTACGTCTTCGAGCCCGGCTACCCGACCACGGACGAGCGGCTGATCAACCTCCGGCCGGTGACCCGCAAGGAGGCCTACGCGGCCGACGTCACCTACGGAACCAACAACGAGTTCGGGTTCGACTACCTCCGCGACAACATGGTCACGGACCTCGCCGATCGCGTGCAGCGGGAGCGAGCGTTCGGGATCGTCGACGAGGTCGACAACATCCTGATCGACGAGGCGCGGACACCGCTGATCATCAGCGGCCAGGCGGAAGAGTCGGCGGACCTCTACTTCACGTTCGCCCGGCTCGTGCCGCGCCTCGGGGGTCGCCCCGAGGGCGAGGAGGAAGGTGGCGACTACTTCGTCGACCTGAAGGACCGGGCGGTGTCGCCCACGGAGGAGGGGATCGAGAAGATCGAGAAGCTCCTCGGGATCGACAACCTCTACGACGCCGACCCGCGGCTCGCGCGCCATTTCGAGCAGGCCCTCCGCGCCCATGCCCTGTACAAGCGCGACCGCGACTACATCGTGAAAGACGGCGAGATCATCATCGTCGACGAGTTCACGGGGCGGCAGATGCCGGGCCGGCGCTGGTCGGAGGGCCTCCACCAGGCGATCGAGGCGAAGGAAGGGGTGAAGGTCCAGCGCGAGTCCGTCACGCTGGCCACGATCACCTTCCAGAACTACTTCCGGCTCTACGACAAGCTCGCCGGGATGACCGGCACGGCGATGACCGAGGCGGAGGAGTTCCACAAGATCTACGACCTCGAGGTCGTCGCGATCCCCACCCACCGGCCGATGATCCGCGACGACGAGGCCGACCTCGTCTTCCGCAACGAGATGGGCAAGTTCAACGCCCTGATCGACGAGATCGTCGAGATGCAGGAGGCCGGCCGGCCCGTCCTCGTCGGCACGGTGAGCGTCGAGAAGTCCGAGATCCTGTCGTCGATGCTGAAGCGGCGGGGGATCCGGCACGAGACGCTGAACGCGAAGTTCCACGAGAAGGAGTCCGGGATCGTCGCCCAGGCCGGCCGAACCGGCGCCGTGACGATCGCGACGAACATGGCCGGTCGCGGCACGGACATCCTGCTCGGCGGCAACCCGGCCGGCCTCGCGTCGGAGATCCTCCACAAGCAGGGCCTGAACCCGGCCGAGGTCGACAAGGCGACGTACGACACGGCCTTCGCCGAGGCGAAGCGCGAGACCGACGCCGAGCACGAGAAGGTGGTCGCGGCGGGCGGCCTCCACATCGTGGGCACGGAGCGCCACGACAGCCGCCGGATCGACAACCAGCTCCGCGGCCGCGCCGGGCGCCAGGGTGACCCGGGCTCGTCGCGGTTCTTCCTATCGCTCGACGACGACCTGATGAAGCGCTTCGCGTCCGATCGGGTCGCCGGGATGATGGAGCGCCTCGGGCTCGACGAGGACAACTACATCGAGTCGGGCATCGTCGGGAAGACGATCGAGAGCGCCCAGACGCGCGTCGAGGGCTTCAACTTCGACATCCGCAAGCGCGTCGTCGAGTTCGACGACGTGATCAACCGCCAGCGCGAGACGATCTACGCCGAGCGCGACAAGGTCCTGCGCAACGAGGACCTGACGGAGACCGTGCGGGACTTCCTCGACCAGGAGATCGAGTCGCTCGCGGACACCCACGTCGGCGGGATGTCGCCGTCCGACTG
>JBPYEM010000479.1:0-3668 GCA_051985205.1 Candidatus Limnocylindrales bacterium
GAGCCGCCCCTGGAGGTGCTCGAGGCCGGCCTGGATCGAGCGGTAGAGCTGGCCGATCGTGTCGAACTCCTGCAGGTGCGGCACGATGTCGTCGGCCTCGTCATGGGGTAGCGCGACGGCCTGGGCCACGGCCGCGAACCCCTCGGCGTCGTCGATGTGCATCCCCTCCGGCCGCTCGAGGAAGGCGAAGTGGCGCAGCGCTGCCTCGCCGAATGGGACGAGCTCGATCCGGACCCCGGCCGGGTAGGCGTACGCCGGCATGGGGAAGTTCGGCCGCGTCAGGCGCGGCGCCGCGCCGACCGCCGTCAGCAGGTTCTGGACGAGCGCCAGGTGGAGCATCTCCTGCTCGCTGATCTCGAGCAGCGTGCGCCGCCACCGGTCGACCGCCTGGGCGGTGTCGGGCGACAGGCCCTCGCTCGCCCTCTGCTTCAGGGAGAACGCGGCGAACAGGTACTGGAGCATCACGAGGTGCTCGAGCTCCGCCGCCTTGCCGAGCGTGTAGATCAGGGCCTCGCGGTGCTCGAGACCGCTGGTGCCGGCATCGCCCTGGCCGCGCCGGACGTCGAGAACGTGGGCGAGCGGCCCCTGAGGCTTGGGGGCGACCTGGTCGACCATCGCGCCGAGATCGTACTTCGTGCCGACCGAAGACCGGATCCCCAGCCTGCCCGTCCGCGCGGGTGATGCTCAGAACTCGACGGGCAGCGACTCCAACGCTCGGTCCGTCGGCGTCTTCACCCGGACGATCGGGCCGGTCACCGCGTAGGTCGGGATCCGCTTGAAGAGCTCCTCGAACGCGATCTTCGCCTCCAGGCGGGCGAGAGGTGCGCCGAGGCAGTGATGGATCCCGTCGCCGAAGGCGAGGTGCCGCTCTGCCTTCCGGGCGATGTCCACCCGATCCGGGTCCGGCCAGCGGCGCTCGTCGCGATTCGCGGAGCCCCACACGAGGGCGACTCGGCCGCCCTCCGGGATCACCTCGCCGTGGGCGGCGACCTCGCGGGTGGTCGATCGGGCCAGCGTCTGGATCGGCGGGTCGAACCGGACCAGCTCCTCGACCGCGGCGGGGATCACGCTCGGGTCGCGGACGATCAGCTCGCGCTGGTCCGGAAACCGGTCCAGGTGCATCAGGGAGTTCGAGATCAGCCCGGACGTCGTCGTGATGCCGGCGATGAAGAGCAGCATGGAGCTCCCCAGCAGCTCGTCTGCGCTCAGCTGCCCCGCCTCCTCGGCGTCGACGAGGAAGCTCAGGAGGTCCTCCCGGCGCTTGCGGCGACGTTCGTCGGCCAGGGCCCCGATGTATGCCCGCACGCGATCCCGCGCGGCGATGGCCCGTGCCGGCAGCTCACGGTGACCGCGGTCGCGCTCGAGCATCTCGCCGAACCACTCGAGGAGCTGGGCATGGTCCCCCTCCGGGAAGCCGAACCAGGTGAACATCGTGGTCCCCGGCAGCGGTCGGGCGAGGTCCCAGGCGAAGTCGGCGTGGCCGGCGTCCACGAACGTGTCGATGAGGTCGTTGACCTTGCTCCGGACGATCGGCTCGAAGCGACGGGCGAGGGCGGACGGGCTGAAGGCCAGCCGCAGGGCCGCCCGAAGGCGCGTATGGAGCGGAGGATCGACGGCCGCCAGGTCGCCGGCCGGCAGGAACAGCTGGTACGTGTCGTCGACGTCGTTGCCGAGCCCGCCGACCGCGCTCGAGTAGGTCTCCCAGTCCTTCGAGACCGCCTGGACGTCATCGAAGCGCGTGAACGCCCAGATGTCGGCTCGCTCGTCGTGGTAGAGCGGCGCCTCGTTCCGCAGCCGGCGGTAGACCGGGTACGGATCGTCGAGCTGCGTCAGGGCATCCCAGAAGACGGGCTCTCGATCGGGGGCGACCGCGTCAACCGTTTGCACGGACGGATCGTAGACGGCTCGGCAACGCCCGTCCGGGCTGGCGCGCGCCGTCTTGACAGGAACGACGTACAACCGTATGGTTGTATCGAGATGCAGATCGTCGCCACCAGCCCGCCCGACTTCGACCGGATGTTCGGCGCCCTCGCCGACCCAACGCGGCGCGACATCGTCCGCCGGGCGATCGACGGCGAGGAGGGCGTCGCCGAGATGGCCGGCCATTACGCGATGAGCTTCGCGGCCGTGCAGAAGCACGTCGCGATCCTCGAGCGGGCAGGCCTGGTGACGAAGGTGCGGATCGGCCGCCGGAAGCTCGTCCGGACGAACGTGGAGGCGCTCCGCATCACTCGCCGCCTGTTGGACCAGTACGAGGAGCTGTGGCTCAGCCGGATCGACCGGATGAGCGCGCTCGTCGCCGAACCCGGAAGGGAGATTGATCGATGACCGTGACCGCCGTCCGCAAGGACCCCGAGAAGCTGACCCTGACCGTCGAGGCGGAGTTCGAGGCGGAGCCGGACCGGATCTGGCAGCTCTGGTCGGACCCGCGTCAGCTCGAGCGCTGGTGGGGGCCGCCCACCTACCCAGCAACGGTCACGGCCCACGACCTCCGGCCTGGTGGCCGGGTCGAGTACCACATGACCGGCCCGACCGGCGACCAGCCGCGTGGCTTCTGGGACGTCGTCACGGCGGAGCCGCCGAATCGGCTCGTGTTCCACGATGGCCTCGCGAACGACGACGGGACGCCGAACGATGCGTTCCCCCGGACCGAGGCCACGGTGACGATCAGCGCCGGGGACGACGGCCGGACGCGGATGTCCATCCAGAGCCAGTTTCCGAGCACCGCGGCGATGGAGCAGATGCTCGCCATGGGCATGGAGGAAGGCCTGGCCGGGGCCGTCGGCCAGATCGACGGGATCCTCGCCGAGGATGCCATCTCGTCTGCGCGGGGCCGCTGAACCCGGCTGCCGGCGCGGAATCACCCGAAGCAAGAGACAGGAGAAGACCATGAGCACGAACACGACGACCGCACCGATCGAGACGCACCAGCTCGACGTGCCCGGCGTGACGTTGACCTACGACGTCCGCCGCAACCCGACGACCACGGAACCGCCGCTGATGCTGATCGGCTCGCCGATGGGCGCATCCGGCTTCGCCACGCTCGCGAGCTACTTCCCGGACCGAACCGTCGTGACGTACGACCCCCGCGGCGACGAGCGGAGCGTCAAGGCGGATCCGACCACGCCGAACACGCCTGACGAGCAGGCCGACGACATCCACCGGATCATCGCGGCCGTCGGCGGCCCGGTCGACCTGTTCGCGAGCAGCGGCGGCGCGGTGAACGCCCTGGCCCTCGTGGCGGCGCATCCGGAGGACGTCCGGACGCTCGTCGCCCATGAGCCACCGCTCGCCTCGATCCTGCCGGATCGCGAGCACGCCCTCGCCGCCGTCCGGTCCATCGGCGACACCTACCAGGCGAAGGGCTTCGGGGCCGGAATGGCCCATTTCATCGCTCACACGTCGCATCGGGGCCCGTTCACGGCGGAGGGTGCCGCCCAGCCGGCACCGGACCCGGCGATGTTCGGCATGCCGACGGCGGACGACGGCTCGCGGACGGACGTCATGCTCGCCCAGAACCTCATCGGGACGACCCACTACGAGCCGGACTTCGATGCGCTGCGGGTCGCGCCGACCCGGATCGTCCTCGCCGCCGGCGAAGAGTCGGAAGGGGAGATGGCGAACCGCGGTGCGCATGCCGTCGCAGATCGTCTCGGCACCACCACGGT
>JBPYEM010000480.1:0-3268 GCA_051985205.1 Candidatus Limnocylindrales bacterium
GTCGTCAACGGCGCCCGGATCTCGATCTCGATCGGCGTGTTCTCGATGCTGATCGCCGGGTTCGTCGGGGTCGTCGTGGGTGCGGTCGCCGGGTATGCCGGCGGGCTCCTCGACAACGTCCTGATGCGCGTCGTGGACGTCTTCTTCGCGATCCCCTTCCTGTTCGTGATCCTCGTCGCGGCGCGGTTCTTCGGGCAGGGCGAGCTGATCCCGCTGATCCTGATCTTCGGGCTGCTCTCCTGGCCGATCATCGCCCGCCTCGTCAGAGCGTTGTTCCTGAGCCTCCGCGAAGCGGATTTCGTGGAGGCGGCGAGAGCCGTGGGCGTCAGTGACGCCCGGATCACGTTCCGCCACATCCTGCCGAGCGCCCTGGGTCCGGTCATCGTCGCGATGACCCTGACCATGGCCGGCAACATCGTCCTCGAAGCCTTCGTGAGCTACCTGAACTTCGGGCTGAGCGCGGACCAGACGAGCTGGGGGAATGCCCTGTCGAACGCGCAGACGGTCCTGAGCCAGGGGAACTGGTGGTGGGCGTTCTTCCCGGGGATGGCGATCGCGCTGACCGTTCTGGCCATCAACTTCGTCGGTGATGGCCTGCGCGACGCGCTCGATCCCCGGTCGCGGCTATGACCAAGGAACGTCGCGTCGTCGGACCACCGCCGCCGCCAGACGTCCTCCTGGAGGTTCGCGGCCTCAAGACCCATTTCAAGGTCCTCGACGGGATCGTCCCGGCGGTCGACGGCGTCGACTTCAGCCTGAAGCGCGGTGAGACGCTGGGACTCGTCGGCGAGTCGGGCTGCGGCAAGAGCGTGACCTCGCTCTCGATCATGCAGCTCATCGAGACGCCGCCGGGCGAGTACGTCGCGGGCGAGATCTGGTTCGACGGCCGCGAGCTCCTGTCGCTCTCCGCCAAGGACATGGAGGAGATCCGCGGCAACGACATCACGATGATCTTCCAGGAGCCGATGACCTCGCTGAACCCGGTCTTCACCGTCGGCGAGCAGATCGCGGAATCCGTGCGCCTGCATCGCAAGGCGTCGAAGCGCGACGCCTGGGACCGGGCGACCGAGATGCTTCGGCTCGTGGGGATCCCGTCGCCGGAGCGGCGGGTCAAGCAGTACCCGCACGAGCTGTCCGGCGGCATGCGCCAGCGGGTGATGATCGCCATGGCCCTCGCGTGCGATCCGCAGCTGATCATCGCCGACGAGCCCACGACGGCCCTCGACGTCACGATCCAGGCCCAGATCCTGGAGCTGATCAAGCGGATCCAGGAGGAGACCGGTACGGCGCTGCTCCTGATCACGCACGACCTCGCGGTCGTCGCCGAGACGGTCCAGCGGGTGGCCGTGATGTACGCGGGCCGGATCGTCGAGACCGGCACCGTCGAGGAGACGCTCCTCTCGCCGAAGCATCCCTACACGGAGGGCCTGATCACCTCGATCCCGTCGCGGGTCGAGAAGGGCCAGCGCCTCAACGTCATCAAGGGCACCGTGCCCAACCCGTTCCGGATGCCGAAGGGCTGCCGGTTCGAGCCTCGTTGCCCGTATTCGTTCGAGCCGTGCAAGCCGTACGAGCCCGGGCTTGAGGAGATCGGTGCGGAGCGCCGGGTCCGGTGCTGGCTCCATGTGCCGCCGGAGAAGCAACCGGTCCAGATCAGCGGCCCCGTGACGGTCGCCGCCGCGGACGTCGCGGGAGAGGTCGTGGCGGCCGCTGCCGCCGCCGGAGGAGGGGAGCAATGACGGCTGCCGGCCAGGTGGCAGCACCCGCGCCGACGGCGGCCGCCAGTGGCGAGACGCTCGTCCGGATCGAGAACCTCAAGAAGTACTTCCCGATCGTGGGCGGGATCCTCCGCCGCAAGATCGGTGACGTCCGGGCCGTCGACGACGTCTCGTTCGACGTTCGCCGCGGCGAGGTCCTCGGGCTGGTCGGCGAGTCCAGCTGTGGCAAGACGACGCTGGGACGAACGGTCCTCCAGCTGGAGGAGCCCACCGAAGGACGCGTCCTGATCGGCGACACGGACCTGACCAAGCTCGACCATCGCGAGATGCGTCGGATGCGCGCCCGGATGCAGATCATCTTCCAGGACCCGTACGGCTCCCTGAACCCGCGGATGCCGGTCCTCGACATCATCGGCGAGGGCCTCCTCGCGCAGGGCGTGAAGAACCACAAGGCCCGGGTCAAGAAGGTCGAGGACGCCCTGGAGCTCGTCGGGCTCCGGCGCGACTACACCCGGCGCTACCCGCATGAGTTCTCCGGCGGCCAGCGACAGCGGATCGGCATTGCCCGGGCGCTCGTCCTCGATCCGGAGTTCGTCGTCTGCGACGAGGCGGTGTCCGCCCTGGACGTCTCGATCCAGAGCCAGATCCTGAACATCCTCCTGGATCTCCGTCGCGAGCTCGGGCTCACCTACCTGTTCATCGCCCACAATCTGTCGGTGGTCCAGTACATCAGCGACCGGGTCGGCGTGATGTACCTGGGCAAGATGGCCGAGCTTGCCGACGTCGCCGACATCTACAGCCACCCGCGTCACCCGTACACGATCGCCCTCCTGTCGGCGGTCCCCGACCCGGACCCGCGCGTCCACAAGAAGCGGATCATCCTCACCGGCGACGTCCCGTCGCCGGCCGCGCCGCCGTCCGGCTGCCGGTTCCACACCCGGTGCTGGCTGCGAGAGCGCCTCGGCAACCCCGAGAACTGCGTTCGCGAGGAGCCGCTTCTCCGCGACATCGGCGGCGGTCAGCTGGTCGCCTGCCACTGGGCCGAGTCGGTCAGTGAGACCACGACTGAATCCCTCGTCCCGAGCCAGGTCGGGATCCTCGAGACGATCGCCGAGACGGCCGAGGTCGACGTGGTCCTGGAGCCCGACGAGCCGAGCGCCGCGACCGCGCCGACGGCACCCGTCGTCGCGGGTGCTCCGGCCGGTCAGGCCACCGAAGCCACGGCGGCCGTGGAGGGACGACCGAACGACGCCGGTGCCGGCGGCCCTCGCGACGGCGCATCGCCGCCGGCCGTGGGCGTCGCCGAAGCCGCCCGGGATGCCGGTCCGGCGAACGTCGAGCCGGCTCCTGAGCCGGAGCGTGAGGCCGTCGCCGACGGCGCGGACTCGACCCGTTCGTCCGGTTCGTGACGGACGACCGGGGGCACTGGTTCGAGGAGGTGCGCGGCGTCGAATCCGGGCGGTAGTATTCCGGCCGACCCGTGCCACGGTGTCGCGCCGGACCCGACATCGCTCATCCTGCGTGATCTCGTGACCCGGGCAGAAGGAGGA
>JBPYEM010000481.1:0-3206 GCA_051985205.1 Candidatus Limnocylindrales bacterium
AGCAGGATCGAGGGGACCGCGAGGATCCAGAGCGGGATCGTCATGACCGGCGGTGACTCGTGGATGTGCGGCTCGACCGCCGGATCGACCCGGCTCTTCCCCCAGAACGTCAACCCGATGAGCCGGAACATGTAGAACGCGGTCAGCACCGCCACCACGATCCCGATCGCCCAGACCCACTGGAACCCGAGCTTGAAGGCCTCGCCGAGGATCTCGTCCTTCGAGAAGAAGCCCGCCAGGGGCGGGATGCCGGCGATCGCGATCGAGCCGATCAGCATCGTCCGGTAGGTGTGCGGGATCTTCTTCGCCAGGCCGCCCATCCGGCGCATGTCCTGCTCCTCGTGGACGGCGTGGATCACGGATCCGGAGCCGAGGAACAGCAGGCCCTTGAAGAAGCCGTGGGTCATCAGGTGGAAGATGGCCGCGGTGAACGCGCCGACGCCCAGCGACGCGAACATGTAGCCGAGCTGGCTCAGCGTCGAGTAGGCGAGGACGCGCTTGATGTCCGTCTGGGTCATCGCGATCGACGCCGCGAGGATCGCGGTGAAGATCCCGATCGCCGCGACGACGACGATCGCGTCGCCGCCAGCCGCGAAGATCGGGTTGGTCCGGGCCACGAGGTAGACGCCGGCGTTGACCATGGTCGCGGCGTGGATCAGGGCGGACACGGGGGTGGGGCCTTCCATCGCGTCCGGCAGCCAGACGTGAAGCGGGAACTGGGCGCTCTTGCCCATCGCTCCGGCGAAGACGAGCAGCGCGACGACCCAGACCGGGATCGGCAGGCTGGCGGCGGCGCCCTCGGCCGTCAGCTTCGCGATCGAGTCCTGGACGCTCAGCGTCCCGGTGTCGACGAAGATCGCCATGATGCCGAGCGCCAATCCGACGTCGCCGACGCGGTTGACCAGGAAGGCCTTCTTCGCGGCGAGCGCCGCGGAGGGCTTGTGCTTCCAGAAGCCGATCAGGAGATAGCTCGAGAGGCCCACGAGCTCCCACGCCACGAACACGACGAGGAAGTTGTCTGCGAGGACGAGCAGGAGCATCGAGACCATGAACAGGTTCAGGTAGGCGAAGAACCGCCAGTAGCCCGGGTCATGGCTCATGTAGCCGATCGAGTAGATGTGGACGAGCAGGCCGATCGTCAGGACGACGATCAGCAGGCACGCCGTCAGGTTGTCCACGAAGAAGCCCGCCGCGACCTGGAACGCGCCGGACGGGATCCAGGTGTAGAGCTGGTGGCCGTAGCCGTGATCGTCGAACGGCGCCGCGCCGGTCAGGGCGTTGAGCACGACCCACATCCCGATGAGCCAGGCGAGGCCGACTGCACCCACCGGGACGAGATGAGCCCGCTTGCCGAGCCGTCGGCCGGCGACGGCCGTGAAGAGGAACCCGGCGAGGGGCAGGGCGATGATCAGCGGGACGAGGAGGTCCATCAGCGGGGTCGCCCGCGTCGCCGCGAGAGGATCGACGCGTCGGTCACTGGCGCATCGCGTCGTACTCGTCGACCAGCGGCGTCTTCCGGTTCCGGTAGATCGCGATGACGATCGCGAGGCCCACCGTGGCCTCCGCCGCGGCGACGGCGATGACGATCAGCGCGATCACGGAGCCGCCGGTGCCGAGCTTCTCGTTGAACGACCCGAATGCGACGATCGCGAGGTTGACGGCGTTCAGCATCAGCTCGATCGACATCAGCATGCTGATCGCATTGCGGCGGGCCAGGAAGCCGAACATCCCGATCGAGAAGAGCAGGCCGGACAGGATCAGGTAGGCGTCGAGCGAGCGCGAGCCGCCGCCGGCAAGGGCGATCAGCCCGAGGGTCGGGATGACGATGGCTGCGGCGATCACGCCGGCGATGACGCGGATCACGAGACGGGCGCCATCAGTCCGGGTCGTCCGGCGAGGCCGGCCGCTCGCGCTTGGCGAGGAAGATGCCACCGATGACGGCGGCGAGGAGCAGGACGCCGACGATCTCGAACGGCAGGACCCAGTTGGCGAACAGGTCCTTCGCGAGGTCCGGCGTCTTCGTCGCCGTCCGCTCGCCGGAGCCACCCCACGGCGTGGCGATGACGGTGAGGATCAGGACGACGACGAGGATCACCGCGGCGATCGCGGCGGGCACGGCCTGCGTCTGGAAGACGAGGCGCGTGGGGGCCGCCTTCGTCTGCGTCAGCATGATCGCGAACAGGATCAGGACGCTGATCGCGCCGATGTAGACGAGGACCTCGGCGCCGGCGACGAGCGGCGCGCCGGCCATCACGTAGATCCCGGCCAGCGACCCGAAGCAGACCATCATCGCCAGGCCGCAGCGGATGATGTCGCGCATCGTCACGACGAGCAGGCCCGAGGCGAGCATCGTGCCGGCGAGGAGGACGAACAGGATGTCGTCCCAGGCGAGGCCGAGGATCGGAACGGTCGACGGGATCGCCACGGCGAGGGGTCAGGGGTGTCCGTGGCCGCCGCGGTCCGGGTGATCCGGGCCGCCCGCGGTCAGGGTGGGGAGTCGCTCGGCGCCATGCGCATGGCCGTTGCCGTTTCCGGAGCCGTTGCCATCACGGCGTGCCTGGGACGCGACCGCGGCCGGCAGGACGGGCAGCAGGCGGGTCGGGATCGTCGGCCGGCCCGCCGCTGCGGCGCGCTCGGCCCAATCCCGCTCGCGCCGGATGTACGTCATCTCGGTCTCCTGGTCGACCGTGGCGAGGGCGATCAGGTCGATCATCGGATCGACGCGGGAGGTGTGGGAGAGCTCGAAGTCGCCACCGTCGCGGAGGGCGTCGTACGGGCAGGCATCGACGCAGATCCCGCACAGGATGCAGCGGCTCTCGTCGACCTCGTACTTCTGGAGGACGCGCGGCTTCGGCATCAGCGCACCGGTCGGGCACGTCTCTGCGCAGCGCCCGCACGACACGCACGGCGTGTCGTTCAGGCTCATGTCGAGCGGCGTCGTGACGAGCGTGTCGAAGCCGATCCGCATGAAGTCGTAGCACGCGGCGCCGACGACCTCCGCGCAGACGTTCGCGCAGCGGCCGCAGTCGATGCATCGCGACGGCTCACGAAGGATGAACGCGTGGCTGTCGTCGCGGATGTAGTCGTGGTTGGTGCCCGTGAAGCGGTTCTCGGTCACGCTCCGGAAGCCCGCGCCCTGGTGGTTCTCCGGCTCGAGGGTGCGCAGCGTCGTGCCGTATTCGATGCCGAGCCGCCGGAGGTCGCAG